>DCTF01000033.1:786-2799 GCA_002329225.1 Ruminococcaceae bacterium UBA1447 | reverse complement strand
CTTCATTTTACAATGTATCATATATTTCAGGTTTATTGTTCAAGTACATCGGCAAGGATTTTTATGCCTTTATCAATTTCATCATAGGTGACAACAAGGGGAGGCAAAAACCTCAGGCACTCTTTTGCGGTTAATACCAACAGGCCTTTTTCCACACAGGCTGCAGCGACCTCTTTGGCTTTTTTGTTTTTCAGTCCGGCGGCAAGCATTAGCCCCTTGCCTCTGACAAATTCCACCTCGCTTAGTTTTTCAAGTTCCGCTTTAAGGTATTCGCCTTTTTCGGTTATATCCCGCAGTACGTCATCGGTTAAATAATCGAGCACAACTTTTGCTCCGGCACAGGCAACGGGGTTGCCGCCGAAGGTGGAGCCGTGGGTGCCGGGGGAGAGAACCCCGCTCAATTGAGCCGTGCAAAGACAGGCGCCTATGGGCAGGCCGTTGCCTAAACCTTTTGCGCTGGTTAAAACATCCGGCTTAATGCCGAAATGTTCCCGCGCAAAAAACTTGCCGGTTCTGCCTATGCCCGTTTGAACCTCATCGGCTATGAGGAGCACGTCTTTTTCATCACAAAGCGCTTTCGCCGCCTGAACAAATTCCGGTTCCAAGGGCAAGACTCCGCCTTCACCCTGTATAAACTCAATAATCAGGGCGCAAACATCCGGGGTCATGGCCTCGTCCAGCAGGGCAATATCGTTTGCAGGGGTGTAGCGAAAGCCCTCCGGGAAGGGGAGAAAATATTGGTGATATTCCTCCTGACCCGTGGCGGTAATTGTGGCTAAAGTGCGGCCGTGGAAGGAGTTTTGCAGGGATAAAACAGTTCCCCGCCCCGGGCCGTAATTGTCAAAGCTGTATTTACGTGCAAGTTTAAGGGCACATTCATTTGCCTCCGCCCCGGAATTTGCGAGAAAAACCGCATCATAACCGGAACGGCCGCAAAGAGTTTTTGCAAGTTGAGTCTGCGCCGAATTGTAATAAAGGTTTGATATATGCTGCAAAGCGGCGGCTTGGTTGCTGACCGCCTTTACCCATCCGTCGTGGGAGTAGCCCAAAGAATTGACCCCTATACCTGAGGTGAAATCGATGAACTCCCGCCCCCCGGCATCCTGCAAGGTTGCCCCTTTGCCTTTAACGGGGGCAATCTCAAACCTTTGATAGGTGGGCATAAAACTTGATTGTGCGTCTTTTTTTATTGTTTCAAAATCCATTTTTCATCTTTTCCGTTTTATTTTCAGTCGGCAAAGGGTCAGACGAACATTGTCCCCACACCGTCGTGGGAAAACATTTCTATCAAAATAGCGTGCTCCACCCTGCCGTCAATAATGGTTGTACGCTTAACTCCGCGGCGCACCGCTTCCACACAGCAGTCTACCTTGGGTATCATGCCGCCGGAGATAATTCCCTTGTTTTTAAGAGCCTGAACCTCGCTGACTTTCACCTCGGGTATCAGGGTGTCTTCATTATCTTTTTCCCGCAGGATGCCCTTTACATTTGTGAGCAGCAGGAGCTTTTGCGCATGAAGTTCCGCCGCAAGCCGGGCAGCCGCGGCATCGGCGTTGATGTTGTAAACCGTGCCGTCCCCCGCACCTATGGCGCTGACTACCGGGATATAGCCCTTGGCAAGCAAATCCTCAACAACGGTTACATCCATGCTGTCTATGTTGCCCACCTGACCCAAATCGCCCAGGTCGGTTTTGCGGGAGGCCTTAATAAGTCCGGCATCCAAACCGGATATACCCAAAGCCTTGCCGCCCCGGGCGGCCAAAAGCTGAACCAAATCTTTGTTGATTTTGCCTGCAAGCACCATTTGAACCACATCGGCCGTTTCTTTATCGGTATAGCGGAGGCCTTCTACAAAGCGGCTTTCTTTACCCATTTTCTCCAAAGTTTTTGTTATCTCAGGCCCGCCCCCGTGAACAAGGACAACCTTGATACCCACAAGGGAAAGCAGGACTATGTCCGTCATCATACTGTCTTGCAGATGTTCGGACACCATGGCGTTGCCGCCGTATTTGA
>DCTF01000033.1:0-734 GCA_002329225.1 Ruminococcaceae bacterium UBA1447 | reverse complement strand
GTAGTCGCCGTTTATTTTTACATAGTCATAGGTCAGGTCGCAGCCGAAAGCTACGGCTCGTCCCTTTGCTTCATTCAGAGCGGCACGGATAACAATCTCATCCTTTGCCAAAACCTTGGCCGCCTTTTCTTCGGAAAAGTTGAGCGCTTTGCCGTTTTCGCACACGGCAACTTTACCACCTTCGGACTCAAAAGAGATGCTGACCTTATCAACATCAAACTTAACTCCCGAATAGCCCATGGCGCAGATTATTCTGCCCCAGTTGGCGTCTTCGCCGAAGACGGCCGTTTTTACAAGGGAGGATTTTATAACGCTCTTTGCCATTATCCCCGCCGTCTCGTCATCGGCGGCTCCCTCCACAATACATTCCAAAAGTTTTGTGGCGCCCTCGCCGTCCCTCGCCATTTCCCTTGCGACTTTAATGCAAAGGGCGGTCAATGCGTTTTTAAATATTTCAAAGTCATTGCTGCCCGTTTCCACCGGATTGTTCCCCGCAAGGCCGTTGGCCATAATGCTTGCCATATCATTGGTGGAAGTATCGCCGTCAATGCTGAGCATATTGAAACTCACTTTTACGGCGGCGGTCAAAGCGCTTTGAAGGGCGGGCAGGGTAATATCGGCATCGGTAGTCATAAAACAAAGCATGGTTGCCATATCGGGGCAAATCATTCCGCTGCCTTTGGCTATGGCTCCTATTGAACAGGTTTTACCGTCTAAGGTAAACTCTACCGCAT
>DCTF01000130.1 GCA_002329225.1 Ruminococcaceae bacterium UBA1447 | reverse complement strand
TGTGGTTGTTCAGTAGACATTATAATAAACATAAAAAAGCGGGATGCAGACTTTCCGGCATTCCCGGGTCGTTGTTTAAAATATAAATTCCCGCCAGAATTAAAACTATCGCAAGAATTATAAATGATACCGTAAGCGAAACGGGGGTTTTTGCCGCCTTTCGCCTTTTAACAGGGCGCTCAATGACCGTAACGGAGTGCCTTGTTTTTCTTTTTTCACGGCTGTCACTCCTGAAAATGCGGTTTCTAAAACTCCGCAAAGATTTTCGGTCCCTTAGTTATTATATAACGGTAAAGCAGCAGATTGGCGGTACTGACAACGGCCAAAACCCCGCAGTTAATGGAAAAGGGGCTTATAGGCAAAGGTATAAAAAGCAGCACAAGGGGGACGGCAACCGCGCCCATGCCGATAAAGACGGCAAGAGTTACGGAAGCGCTTTGCTTTATTACCGTAACTTCCGATGACCAGTCAAAGTTGGGGTACATCAGGTTTAGTGCAAGGCCTCCCAAGGCGGTTAAAAAAGCGTAAGACAAGGGCAGGGCGAACAGCAAAAAAGCCTGCTTGGGAGGAAAGCGGAATAATAATGCTGTCAAGGCGCTGTTGATAATAACGGCCGGAACGGAAAGGCTGAGGTTTAGGGCAATCTTACTTAAAAACACATCACGAGGGTCAAGGGGCAGGCTTTTTATTATCCACAGGTTTTTCCCTTCCAGAGAGATGGAGGAGGCTGTTGTGCAGGATAATACCACAAAAAAGGAAACCGCAATCGGCCCGAAGTTATAAAACATCTCCACCGCATTGGCTGCGCCCAAGTACCCGATGACCCTGTCCTTCCCCATAATCAACAGGGCGGCTGAACTGAGAGTGAAAAGCACAAGCCCCATTCCGGTGTTGAGCACATAGGGGACGGAAGAAAAGTAGCGCTGTAACTCCCTTTTATAAAGGGCGAGGCGGACGGATGTCGTTTTAATCTCCTTGACTTTAAACTCGGAATCCGTTTTCTCCGCCAGCAAAAACGTGTTCAGGGCTTTGAATTTTTTTGCCGCCGCAAAAGAAAAGAACCAAAAAAATCCTGCGGAGACGGCTATGAACAAAAATAAGGCTGAAAAGTTGTTTTTGCAGACGCCATTTGTAAAAAGTGCGGCCGGAGGATAAAAGCGGTTGACCACATCCGTTACGGCTTGACTTATTTCCGTTACATTCTCAATGAATACATTAGTATTAAAGGACAAAACAATAAGTCCCGAAAAGAGCAGGAGGGTGAGAACCATGTTGACGGCCCTTTTATGCTTGAAACGGGAGGCCGCCAAGTGAATTAGTGTGCCGAGAGCCCCGGCGATTCCGATAGGTATCATTGGCACAAAGGGCAAAGCGAGTAAAAAGCTGATATAAAAATAGAAGCCGGGAACGGCATAATAAGCATAAACTGCGGCGGCGGGAATCAGGATAAATAAAAGTGCGGTAAAATTAAAACTGTATAAAACGGCCAGACGGCTCAGCACAAGAACACTTGTTTTTACGGGCAGTGCCATCAAAAAGTCATAGTCGTCAAAACCGAAAACGGTGCCTTTAACCTTATAAACGGTTGTAAAAAGCATTAACATGCTGCAAAGGCTGAACATAAAAGCCGGCAGCAGCCATAAAGCGTCAATCTTTATAAAAGCCTTTGCCATAATGACGCAGTAAGAAACGGAATAAAAAAGAATTAAGAAGGCGGAAAAGATCATAATTGCCGCCAGGCCCCTTTTACGATTCTTTTCCCCCGAAGAACGCCTGCTTGCGGGGTTCATGGAATGCAAAAGGTGCTTGAGTTCCAATTTGTAAAGTAGGGCAAAGTCACGCATTTTCCGTAAGCTCCAAAAATATTTCTTCCAGGCTGTGGTCGCCTCTGACTTCGGCGGTATTTCCGCAGGCTATAAGCTCCCCGTTGCGGATAATTGCCACCCGGTCGCAGAGCTTTTCCGCCACGTCAAGTACATGGGTGGAAAAGAAAACCGCTCCCCCCGTATCGCAGATTTCCCTCATGATCGTCTTGAAAACAAAAGAAGCCTTCGGGTCTAACCCCACAAAGGGTTCGTCCAAAACCAAAAGTTTGGGACTGTGAATAAGGGCTGAAATTATGGCGAGTTTTTGCTTCATTCCGTGGGAATAGGAGGATATGAGGTTGCCCAAATCTTTTGTCAACTCGAATCGGTCGGCAAAATGTATTATCAGTTTTTCCCTCTCATCCCGGTCAATCCGGAAAACATCTCCGATAAAATTAAGATAGGCAACCCCCGTAAGGTATTCGTACAAGTCGGGATTATCCGGAATATAGGCCATTGTTTTTTTACATTCCAAAGGCTTTTCTTTTACGGAAAAACCGTCTATATAAATTTCGCCCTGCTCAAAATCCAACACTCCCGCCAATGCTTTTATGGTGGTGGTTTTTCCGGCGCCGNNAAACCGAAAATTTCCCCGGCATTTACCTGTAAACTCAGGTTGTTTACGGCCTTTTTATCACCTTTATATGTTTTGCTGAAAGAGTCAATTTTAAGCATTTACTTCACCTTATACCGATTATTGGAAATAATATTTTGTCATCCGGAACCTTACCCGTTCATTATAGTTTTGCCCTTGCAGCTTGTCAATGACGCGGGGGAGGACAAACGGGCTCGCTGTGATTGTCCGAATTATCTTGCCAATATCTCACTTGTGATTTATAATACACTCCGAAAAGGATGCTCCGTTTTCATTTTTGGCGGAGTGTTTTTTTAGAGCCGTTCACTTTGGTTTACAGTTTTCAAAACGTTGCCGAAAAGAGACTTCTTTCATGCTCAAACGCAAGCTGATTAATGAATATAAGATTTTCAGAAGTGAAGCCACCTGGGCGGAGTTTGCCCTTTGGTGGCTTATGCGGGGTCTTTTAATCTATGCGCTTGTTACTGTCGGCAAGCAGGACCGCAACCCTGTAATAGCTCTCCAACTCAAGTCTGAAATCGTTTTGAGCTTTATTATACCGCTGATGCATTTGCTCCCCAAACGCATCTTCCTTTCCCGAATTCATTACAGAACTCAGAATTCGGTTATGATTATGCTTTTCCTTATGTCTTTCATGGGGCAGTATATGGATTATCTGAACAAATACGAGTGGTATGACACATATATGCATGTGGTAAGCAGTCTCGTTTTTGTATTCATATGTTACAGGCTGACTCTTTCGCTGCAAAGGGGCGATAAAAAGATTTCACCTATGGTGGGGGCAATTTGCGCTTTCGGCCTCTCTTTTTTGTTTGCAATAGGGTGGGAGATTTTTGAGTTTATCTGTGACTTTCTTTTTTTAGACAGCAATACTCAAAATTGGTCTTTTGTCCATTCGGATCAGCTGCAGGCTCTGTTTCCGAACATTGACCCGAGACGTTACCCTCTGCTGGACACTATGGTTGACCTGATTGCCGATACTATCGGCTCCGTTATCGGCGGTTTTTTGCTCTATGTTTACTTGCTGATTAAAAAAAGAAAAAAACATTTTGCCGCAAAAAATCAATCTTACCCGTGCAAAAAAAGTGAAAATAATAAAACATCGGTAAAAAACGCTTAACAAGTCTTGAGTTTTATCAGATTGCTTTTAGTTTTTGATGAACAATATCTCGGAGTTTGTATAAAAGATGAAGTTTAAAGAAAAGGTTAAAAACGAGTTTAAAATCTTCCGTGAAGAAATCTCCCGGCTTGAATACGCCTTTTGGTGGATTGCCAGGATCGCAATGCTTTATGCCCTCTTAAAAGCAAGGCGGGGCGACTTTGCCCACGATTTGGTGCTTCAGTTTTGGGCAAAATTTTTGGCCTCATTCATATTGCCGGCCGCCCGTCTTCTGCCTAAAAAAATCTTTCTTGCCCGTCTGCCTTACAGGCTTCAAACCGCCGCCCTTTTTATGCTTTCGGTTACTTCGGTTTTAGGTCAATTCGGCGGACTTTACAGCAGTACCGAATGGTTTGACCTTGTTATGCATGTCATAGGCGGCTTTTTAGGCGTTATGGTCGGCTATATGTTGACAAAAACTTTGGACAAAGACGGGGAGTCGATGACGCCTGTCATTTCAGCGGTAAGCGGCTTCGGCTTATCCCTGTTTTTTGCTACGGCTTGGGAGATTTTCGAGTTTTTCACAGACACCTTGATTGAAGGTTCAAATGCTCAGAACTGGATGGTTCTCAGCTCCGAACGCATGATAGCTTTCTTCCCGGAAGTGGACCCCCGCAGACATGTGCTGTTTGATACCATGACGGATTTAATTGCCGGTGTGGTGGGTACAACAATCGGCGGTACGGTTTTGTTTTTTTACCTTTATTTTAAAAACAGGAAATCAAGAAACAACAAATAATAAACCGTTTATTCGGCACAAACAATTAAGTCGGACATGAAAACGCACGGCGGCCGCCGTGCGTTTTTGAGTGTTTTTCATTTCGAGCCGTTAAGCGGTTTGCTTATCCTTGTTTTTCCTTCCTTTAACTTTTGCGGCAATAAAGGGAATAAGTTTTTCAACCAGTAAAAAGGCAAGCAGGGCGTATATTATTCCCGCAAGCAAGCCCGCCAACACGTCGGTGCAGTAGTGCACATGGACATAAATCCTTGAAAAAGCGATAAGGAGAGCAAGAATCATAGCCGGAATGTAAACAGGCTTTTTCTTGGAAAAAATCAGAACGGTGGCTGCCGCCAGGGAAGATGATGTGTGCCCGGAGGGGAAGGAGTAGCCGTGCGGTCTTTTAACATAATCCGGATATACAAAGATATCTTTCCACAGCTCCAAATCAAAGGGTCTGGGCCTTTGTATAACAGGCTTTATTATGTTGTCGGTTATTATCAGGGAGAACAAAAGACCCGCAATCATCATGAAACCGTATTTGCGGTATTTTTTAAAAAACAGCAAAACAATCGCAGTAATAATCCATATAGCCCCCGCATCGCCTAAGCGGGTTATCAGCGGCATCAAAAAGTCCAAAAACGGCCCCCATAGGTGCTCCTGTACAAAACGGAACACTGCCCAATCAAAGTTTAAAACAGCCTGCATAACTTGCTCCTTTCCGAATACGGTTAAACGGTAAAACCTATTTTATCATAATGAACTATTATTACAACTGAATAAACGAAAATATTCAAAAAAACGGGTAATGCGGCATGATTTCCGCTTCGTCCCGTAAAACTCAAATTTCAACAAAAAATAATAACCGTTTTCACATTTGTCGGTGTTTGTGTACGGCTTGTCACTGTGGTATAATCGCAAAAGCAAGCCGTAATTAATAATAATTTCTTTCGGGGGTTGCTATGAAAAAATCAAGCGAACTTAAAACCTATACGGGTACCGAAAAAGCGATGTATCTTGTCGGTATGGCGGGGAAGAATATTATTTACAGTATTATCGGCGCAAGTCTGGCTTACTATTTGCAGTTCACCATCCTTATTCCCGCATTTATAGTAAGTACAATTATGGCAATCGCTCGTGTTTGGGATGCCTTTAACGACCCTATGATGGGGACAATCGTGGACAAGACCAGGTCAAAATGGGGCAAATGCAGGCCTTATCTGCTTTTTGTTCCGATTCCGATTATGATTATCACCGTCGCCTGTTTTACAAACTTCGGCTTTTTTGACCCGTCTATGGGTGACTTTGAGGGTAAAAATGCTCTGATAGTACTTTTTGCCGCTTTTACATACATCTTGTGGGGTATGGCTTACACTGTGGGGGATATACCCCTTTGGAGCATAACGGCCCTTATGACGGAAGATCAACAAGATAGGGCGAAGCTTTTGTCTTATGCCCGAATTGCCGGCGGAGTTGGCGCCGGCGTAGTTATAGTCTCAATTCAACCCCTTGCCCTGGCTTTGGGCGAAAAGTTTGCCTCAAGGTTTGAGGATACGCCGAAAGTGACTGCGGCAATGGCGGGAGAACCCCTCGGCTTTATTGCAGCGGCGGCAATATTTGCCCTGGTCGGCGGAATCGCCTTTCAAATGGCGGGGCTGTTTGCCAGGGAGCGGATTCCCGCCTCCGAAAAAAGCTATACGCTTAAAGAAAACTTTACCTTAATGTGGACAAACAAGCCTTTCAGACAAATTCTTCTTTCCGGCATAATGGGCAGTCCCAAGCAGCTTTTAATGTTGGCTGCCATGCCGCTTGTCACATACTATTACGCCAGTAAAGACCCGGCTCAGGCCATGATTTATATGGTCAGTATGGCGGGAGGCTTGTTCCTCGGACAGTTTGTTGCCATGGGTATGGTGCCGAGGCTTCTGAAATATGTATCAAAAAAGGACGCATATAATTATGCTAATCTGCTCTCGGCAATTCCTAATGTTACAATCTTTGTGCTGTATCTTATCGGCAGGAACCAACTTGTACGTCCGGCCTATCTTGTGGCAACTTTGATGTTGTTTGTTATCGGCGGCGCTACTAACGGTGTTTCAACAGTTTTACAGTCCCTGATGATAGCCGATGCGGTGGATTATGAGGAATACCATAACGGAATAAGGCCTGACGGCGTATTCTTTTCCGGCCAGACTTTTATTGCTAAGCTGACCTTGGCCATTGCCACTATGCTCAGCGGTATAGCCTATTCTCTTGTGGGGCTTTCCGATGCTAAAATTGACGAGCTTAACCGCTTTGTGGCTGAAGGCGGTATTCCCAGGGATGAACCTAAGTATACGGTCTATATAACGCTCCTGTTCTTTTTGATTTCCATTCCGCCGGCTATAGGCAGTATTCTTACGGTCATACCGACATGGAATNNTTAAGCGATGAAGAGCATACCGAAATTTTGGATGAATTAAACCGGCGCCGCCATGAGGAAGAAAAGGCGGAATCCGATACGGAAACATCGTAAGGCAAACCGCCATTTCCGCAACACTGAAAACAATTCGGTGAGCAGTAAACAACCTCATGTTCGGGAAAATTGAGGAGGAGTTAAAATGCTTGGCATTGCGGTTTTGGGAGTAGGCTCCCGCGGGCTGGAATATATGTCCTTTGTGAAGTATTTTCACCGAAAAAAGGCAAAGATTTCAGCCGTTTGCGACTTCAACTCTACAAGGCTTAAAGAGGTTGCGGAGAAATTTAAACTGCCGCCCGACAAGTGTTTTTTGGATGAAGATGAATTTTTTGCTGCGGGCAGGCGGGGCGATGCTCTGTTCATATGTACGCAGGATGCCTCTCATTACAGCCACGCCATGAAGGCGATGGATGCGGGTTATAAGAATATTTTGCTTGAAAAGCCCGTCTCAAAAAACATTGCCGAATGTGAAGAACTTGCCCGAAGAGCAAAAGAAGAAGGCGTTCATTTAGTTGTCTGCCATGTGCTCAGGTATTCCGGTTATTACAGAAAAATTAAAGAGATTTTGAGAAGCGGGGAATTGGGTGAGATTGTAAGCATCAACCACAGCGAGAGTATTGCATACTTTCACTTTGCCCACAGCTATGTCCGCGGCAATTGGCACAGTGAAGCGGCTACAAGTCCTTCCCTGTTGGCAAAATGCTGCCACGACATTGACTTGATACAGTGGTTTATGGAGGAGGAGTGCAAACAGGTATCCTCCACAGGCTCACTGAAGTACTTTAAAAAAGAAAATGCACCGCCGGGTGCAACTGAAAGATGCCTTGACGGCTGCAAGGCTAAAAACAATTGTCCTTACGATGCGGAACGGCTTTATATCACGGATCCGTTTTACAAAGCCACTTTTATAAAATATATGGGGCGTGTGCTGACCGATAAAATAATAAGCACAAAAAAAGAAAAGTATGAGACGCTGAAAAACGGAGATTACGGAAAATGCGTCTACTTTTGCGACAACGATGTTATGGATAATCAAATAGTTACCATGAATTTTGCATCGGGTAAAACCGCCGTTCACAGTATGAGCGCTTTTACCGATAAGATGTTCAGAAAAACTCATATAACCTGCACAAAGGGAGAAATAATAGGCCAAGATTCCGACTCGAAAATCACCGTCAATATTTTCGGAAAAGGCGGCAAAAAAGTCCGCACAAAAATTATAAAACTTTCCGGCCATGTGGAGGGAGATATAAGATTTATTAAAAGATACATTGTAAAATGAAGTGC
>DCTF01000107.1 GCA_002329225.1 Ruminococcaceae bacterium UBA1447 | reverse complement strand
CCTTTCAAGCCGTATGACCGACGGAAAAAAAGGTGAAATTTTAATTTTTCAGTTGAGTTTTATTGGCTGGTTATTAACAATCGCTATGACTTGCGGTATTAGTCTGTTTTTTCTTCGCCCCTATGTTGAAGCATCTTGGGCGGAACTGTATACTGCCCTTCGTGAAAATGCGATACTCAACGGAACCGTTGAGTATAAAGAACTTTGCCCCGACCCTGTGCCTTAGTCGGGGCAAAACAAGTATTGCAGTTCTTTGCNNTTCTTTGCCGATAATTAGCGGTAGTCCAGCTTTCTGCCCAATATAAGTTCCGGAATAATTACGGTAAAAAGGTATTCCAGTTTGCTGATTAGGCTGAAAAATTTAACCGAAGCCTTGGCCTTCGTTTCTGCGGAGTTTAGTTTAAAGTCGGGTGAAAACAAGTCGCTCAACTTAAAGCTCTCATCCTCGTAAAGGGAAGCGAAGGTTATTACTTTTGTTTGGTATGTGCCGGTATCGGCTTCATTTAAGGTAATAAGCCTGCCGCCGTGCTTAACCCCGTAACTGCCCTCAAATTTTGCCTTTGGCGTTGCCACCAAATCAATGCCTTTGTATGTTACATTGAAAGTGTTGTCATGGTCGTGGCCGAAAAACATGGCCAAAACGTCACCTTGTCCCACAATTGCGTCAAATTGCCCGTTGTTGTGATAGGGCGGGCAGGGGTATTCCCCGAGCCTGCCGGCGTTGGTGTTTTCGGGGTTGAGTATATAGTATCTGTCATCCTCGTAAATACGCTTTACCGCAAAAGGCGTGAAACGGGAAGTTTCCAACAAAGTGTCATAAATTTCCGGCACAATAATGTGTTGGAACATCAGCGAGTTTACAGGCTTTCCGCCGTTCTGGGCCTTTAAAGCGTTGCTTTTTTGTACATACCATTCAATCTGTTCGGTTTGCACATATCCGTAGCGGTTACCCTCGTCATAATCACCGGAATCGACAATCCACAGGTTAAAGGCTGTTTTGTTGCTATTCGATGCAAGGATGGGGACTGTATAGGTTCCGCAGCCGGGCAGAAGAGCCCCGTCGTCAATGGAAATGGAGCAGGGATAAGAGTTATATACTGCCATCAGCTCTTCCCGGGTGAATATACCTTTTTCCGAGTCGTGATTACCGAAAGTCACCGCCACGGGGATTTCAAACTCATCAAATATCGACATAATGGCGTCAATGTTTTCCAAAATCTCCTCACGTGGGCCGTCCATAACAAGGTCTCCGGTAAGAACTGCCAGGTCCGGCTGTGTTTTCTGCACCATTTTTTTAAGCAGATAGGTGTTTATGTTGTTTTTTTCAGGGTCTTCGCTGTTTTTGTGAAAATCCGTCAAGTGCAGAATTTTAAAACTGCCGTCGGGGTTAAAACGCTGTGCTTGTGCGGTTGTGCCGTCGTCAGCGGCAAAGCCTGACACGGTAAACATAGGCAAACACAGGGCCAGGCAAAGGAAAAAAATAATTGATTTCCTCACATTCGGCCATCCTTTCTTTAATAAATTTTTCAAGAATTATCCTACCATTGCCTATTGAGTCCGTCAAGCCTATGGGACAAAATAATGAGCAAAAAGGTTAAAATAATTGACTTGTAGCGAAAAAGAATATATCATTGCACAAGAACTGAAACTGTATTTAACAGCATGCCCCGAAATTGAATTGTGAGGTGCTGCCGGATGGAGACAAAAATAGCGGAGAAACAGCCTGACAGTGTGAAAACCAANNCAAAACCGACGCTATGTGGGCAGTGCCGAAACGGCGGGCTATATCTTTAACCACTGGGCGGGCGGTTTTAATGTAGGCAAGTACCGTAACCGCTTTATTTATGACATTCTGATTATCGACTTTAAATATCTTGCCCTATTAGAGGCCGTGGGCGGGGTATGGGACGTTATCAACGACACCATTATCGGCGTTATTGTGGACAAGACCCGCACCCGCTGGGGCAAATTCCGTCCCTATTTACTCGGCCTGCAGGTGCCCATGACTTTGATTTCGGTTTTTTATTGGTTTATGCCTTTTATCTTTGCCGGTACGAGCGGGCGGGATTTGACCAAGTTCGCCGCTTATTTTACCTTCAGCGTGATAACGGAAACCGCAGGGACTTTTCAGAGCATTTCCAGCATGGGTCTTATAAGTACCATTACCCCCAATCCGTTGGAGAGAACCAGACTTATCACCCAAGCCAATCTTCTGGCAATAGGTTCAAATGTGCCGGAACTCCTCATGGGGCTTTTGCTGGACTTGGTAAACAACAATATCCTCGGCTGGAAGCTGCGCAATCTGTTTTTGGGCTTCGGGCTGACAACCAACTTCATTGCTGCGGGAGCTTCTTTCTACTTCTTTTTAAAATCCAAAGAGCGGGTAATGCAGTCCATTGAACGGCCGAGTATTATTCAAGGGTTAAAGTCCATTGTCACCAACAAGCCGATTTTGTTTATCACCTTATCCGAATTTCTTTCCGGTTTTTCTATCGGTACCGGCACTTCGGACTACTTTATTGATGTGCTGGGGTCCGCTACCCTGCAAACGGTGGTAGGTATCCCGGGCGGGTTTTTCACCTATTCCAGCTATGCTGCCATAGGTTATTTACGTAAAAGGTTTTCTACCCGTGCCCTTTGGATTTTTGAAACTATTTGGACAGACTTGTGTGCCCTTTCAGTTTGCGGCATTGGCATTATCAACGGCAACTACAAAAAACGCAGTGTGATGATTCCCACTTTTATGATTTTTGAATGCTTGGAAATGTGTGTTTACGCCATAAGAAGGGTTATCCCCACGGAACTCTACAACGAGTCCATGGACTACTGCGAGTGGAAAAACGGCTACCGTACCGAGGCTATGACCGGAGTAGCAAGGGGACTTATTACAAAACTTCAGCGCATTGCAAATAATGCCGTCCGCAATATTTTAATGCAGAAAATCGGTTATGAGCAGGGGCGCCGCATAGGTACACAAGACGAGCGCACAAAATACTGGATGTTCGTTATGAGTACGGGCATACCGGTACTCACCGGAGCCTTAGGCGTATTCCCAAAATTCCTGTATCCCCTGACGGGTAAAAAGAGGGACCAGATGTACGAAGAACTCACGGCTCGGCGCAACTCCATGTCCGCCGCCGTGACCGATGCCACTGCCGAGGAGTTGGAAGAAATCGGGAGAAAACAGATGGCAATGGATTTTGAAGACCTTTAATTATAGTTTTAACTAATCATTATATTTTCAAATAATGCAAAACAAAAACAACCCCGACTGACGGTAAGGCCGAGTCGGGGTTTAGTGCTTATCTGTTAGTTTATTTTGTGATTGTAACTTTTTTAAGAGCCCTCGGCTCATCGGGATTAAGCCCCTTGCCTACGGAAAGATATTGAGCGAAGCACTGGGCAAACACGGCTATTACAATTGCAGCCGCGGCTTCACCGCCTGCTAAGGGCAGCAAAACGGAGTCTTCATTCTCGCCTGCAAGGGCGGGGTCGTCGGTCACGACCATAATCTGTGTTCCCATGGATTTAATTCTTTCCGCCATTGCGCGGGCATCTTCAAGAGCCGCTCCCGAGGGGGCTAAAAGAATGACCGGGTCGTCAAAATTAACCTGAGCAATGGGACCGTGGTAAAAGTCCGATGAAGCATAGCCCTGCATTTTTACATAGCAGGTTTCTTTGGTTTTGAGCGCCATTTCCAATGCGATGGGGTAAGCGTAACCTCTGGCAAGCACAAAGCCTTCTTTAATATAGCGGAAACGTTCGCTGTGCTTTGCGGCGTCTTCTTCAATTTGATCAATAGATTTTTCCAGTACTGCCGGTAAACCTCTCAGTTGGGCAAGCAGTTCTTCGCTCCCGCTCCAATAAGCCGCCAATAAAGCCATCAAATACAGCTGCGCCGTAAAAGTTTTTGTGGCGGCAACGCTTTCTTCCGGTCCGGCATTGCAGTTAAGGCAGAAGTCGGCTTTTTCCCCCATAGGGGAAGAGGGATTGTTGGTAACCGTTACGGTGACGGCTCCCTGTTCTTTTGCTTTTTCCAGCACGGCAAGGGCGTCCGCCGCTTTGCCGGATTGGGATATGCAAACCACCAGAGAGCCGGACATATCCGGTGCACCGCCGTAAAGGGTAATAACCGAGGGGGCGGCGAGAGCCGCAGATACGCCTTTATATACCCCTAAAAGATATTGGCCGTAAATGGCTGCGTGGTCACTGGAACCTCTGGCGGAAAGCACTGCCTGCGTGATTTTTCTTTCATTCAGGGTTTTAACAAGCTTGGTCAATGTGTCTTTGTTGGCCTGCTCAATACCCGCAAGCACCCTTGGCTGTTCCATAATTTCTTTAATCATTTTTGTCATTTTTTTCTTCATCCTTTCTTGCACTGTTTTTTAATTATCGCCTTTCAGTTTTTTGCAAAGGCTTCCAAACTCCCGATAGATAAATGTACATTATCCTCACAAAGCTTTACCCGGAACACTAAAATTCTTCCGCATAAAGATTACCCTAATGTTTGCATACTGTCAAGAAAATCAGCCTCACTTTAATGTCTTTTTACTAAAATTTTTCAAAATACCCGGTTATTTTTTAACTTGGATGTTGAGTAGAGTGTATTGCTTTGGTATAATAAATGTCTACTGAACAACCACAGGT
>DCTF01000165.1:2800-8463 GCA_002329225.1 Ruminococcaceae bacterium UBA1447 | reverse complement strand
CTCCTGTCTATCTTGTTGCCCGCAGGAGGTTCAAATTCTTGGAGACCGGTTGGATGGATAGTTGTTGGGGCCACAGTTGTTGTGGTTGGCGGAACTGTTTTTTATGCCGAACACAAAAAAGGAGCGGCTCAAAGAAAAAAACTAATGACAAGCATACCAAACCACGGCCTGGCCGGAGAACAGAAAAGAAAAAACAGAATCCCAAATGGAAATCAAGATAATGGAGGAAAGATTAATGTTTAAAGAATATCTTTTATCAGCAATGAAAAGCCAAACACCGGTTTCTATTTACACCGATAATGAGGATGTCGAAAAGTTTTCTTTGGGCTTCATTCAAGGCGTATCTGATGATTTCGTTTTGCTTGCAAGCATTTCACCATTCGGCTTTTATGATGGATTCACACTCAAAAACTACATTGCGGTGTGTGCTGGAAGAAAGAGACAGCGAAATCGTAGCTTGGTGAACAGAAGTCAAATGCTACGAGCGGGAATTACCTATGGCAAAGAATATTCTCGTTAGTTACCCGAAAAGTTGTTGTATATTCTTGAAAAATGCCGGGTAAAAAATTCCAACAATGNNNGTAAGAGATTGGCTTGCGGGGCAAAGTTTACAAAAACAATATGAATGCGGTGTGAAAATCTAATGGATGAATTGAAAGAACAAATTATTAATTTGTGTCAACATTTATTTGGGGAAACAAAAAAAGAGGTAAAAGAGAACAACAAGAGTGTCGATGAATTGATTGCCATTTTCGACAGAATTAAAGAAACACCAGGATGTGCAAAAAAAATATATGGAGAATTACTGTATCATGATGATGATAGAGTATGTTTTGAGGCGGCAGCAAGTTGTTTGAAACTAAATGAAAACGTTACTCAAGCAAAAAAAGTTTTAAAATCTATATCAAAAAACAATTCTAATCCAAATATGCGTTTCAGCGCAGAGATGCTTTTAGAGGTGTGGAAAGAACGGGGGTGCCTCAATTTTTAGCCCTAAATTAGCCGGAATGAAATATGTTGCTTTTAACCTTGGGGATTAATTATTGCTTTCTAAACTGATTTTGACACAGGTAGCAAGCAGTTTAGATGTTACGGAGTGAAAATGTTGAAGCAAAAGCATGGCAAAATGCATATTCGGCGTTTTTGAAGGGATTTTCACTATAAAAAGTCTGTTTAATGAGAAAAATGGAGTGAATCATCATGAAATATCGATTTTGCTATTGTTTTACTATCTGCATATTGTCGATTATTTGCTTGCTTTGCGGCTGTGAATCAAACACTTCCGCTCCGTTGCCGTCAAATACTCATCGCTAATTACTGTATTTTGTTCCGCAATGTACAAAAGTAATAGGTTAAAGTTATTGAGTGATAAATATGAAACTTAAAAAAATAGCATTGATTTTGTTTGTCGTTTCTTTGACTGTTTGTAATGGATTTATAAATGCTTTTGCAATGAATACGGGATTTTCGACAAATAAGATGAGTGCAGAAGAACAACAGGTATTTCTATCAAATATTAAATTGTCACGGATGAGCGATGAACCGCAAAAAAATGCAATTGTATGTTTTGATGTAAGCAACAATGGCTTAATTGCCATAGGTTCTGCATCCTTAGATAATAAGTATATTTCTGTTTATGACTCAAGCGGGGAATATCTATATGGTTATGTTTTTAATTGTAATCAAAGTTTCGGTGTTCAGTGGGACGGCACAAATATAATAATTTATTTTGTTAGAAGTGATGTGGCTGCTTTGTTTGATTCGAATGGTACCAATATAGAATTGAGAATAATTGAAGATACGACAGAAAACAATTCGTACTGGAACCATTACGTATTTTCAAAAGAAAAAACATTTGATGGAAACCGTTACACTATAAAGAACAACATGAGTTTATTAAATGTTTTTGCATCTTCCTATTCACAGCTGATTAAAACGGATTCTAATGGAAATGAAACAATAATATATGATGTTACTAAAACACAAATGCCAAAAACCGTTCTTGCAATTATAGCCGTACTTTTGTTTATTGTACTTGTGATAAATGTGATAATACGGCAGGGTTTTAAAGCAAAAGGGCAGTAGAAAAAGTTTTACTATCCTAACAAACAACGCATTTATTTTCTGCTCTCGCTTGTTTGGGCTATCTTTACCCTCTAAAATACTTGGAGTAAATATGATTGTTGGTATAAACATAAATAAAACCGACTATTACCATAATAAAAAGCGGTACCGCATGGATAGCGTCGTTCGCAGTCTGCCTTGCCTTCGGGTAATGCGGGCTGTTTTTCTTTACCGGTTGGTCTGCGGTGGAAGTTTTCTTGCGGGTTCCGCTGTTTGTTTACGGATTATTAACCGGGTGTAAAATATTACGGAAACGGCAATAATTGCACCTTAATGAGGTTTACATTCAAACATTAAAGTGGTATCATATCGGACGGTGAATTTACGCAAAGAGCGAATCAAGGAGGATGTTTAAATTATGGCAAGAAAGTCCAAAACGATGAAAGGCAACACTGCTGCGGCATACGTTTCATACGCATTTACGGAAGTCGCAGCCATTTACCCGATTACCCCCTCCTCCGACATGGCGGAAGAAACCGATGCCATGTCCGCAGCGGGGGTAAAAAATATCTTCGGTCAGACCGTACGGGTAGCGGAAATGCAGTCGGAAGCGGGAGCCGCCGGCGCCGTGCACGGTTCATTGGCGGCGGGTGCGCTGACCACCACTTATACGGCGTCACAGGGTCTGCTTTTGATGATTCCCAACATGTACAAAATTGCCGGGGAATTTTTACCCAATGTTATTGATGTGTCGGCCCGTGCCATTGCGGGTCATGCGCTGAGCATTTTCGGCGACCATTCCGACATTTATGCCTGCCGCCAGACAGGCTATGCTATGCTGGCCTCCACCAATGTGCAGGAAGTTATGGATTTGGGAGCCGTTGCTCACCTTTCCACAATCAAAAGCCGTGTGCCCTTTGTGCACTTCTTTGACGGCTTCAGAACTTCCCACGAGATTCAGAAGATTCAGGTCTGGGACTATGACGAGCTGGCCGAAATGGTTGACATGGACGCCGTGAACGCTTTCCGCCGCCGTGCGCTTAACCCGGAACATCCCGTTGTCCGCGGTACCGCACAGAATCCCGACATTTTCTTCCAGGCTAAAGAGGCGGGCAATCTCTTTTATGAAGACGTAGTCAAGATTACCGAAGACTATATGAAAGAAGTCAACCGCAGACTCGGCACGGATTATCAGCTATTCAACTACTACGGTGCGGAAGATGCCGAAAAGATTATAATCGCAATGGGTTCCGTCTGCGATACTATTGAAGAGACCATCGATTACCTCAACGCAAGAGGAGAAAAAGCGGGCCTTGTAAAGGTGCGTCTGTACCGTCCTTTCTCCGCCAAGCACCTGATAGGCGCCATTCCCTCCACCGTCAAGAGCATTTCCGTGCTTGACCGCACAAAAGAACCCGGCTCCATGGGCGAACCGCTCTGGCTTGACGTGGTTGCGGCTCTTAAAGATACTCCGTTTGAAAAGGTTCCCGTTTTCGGCGGACGTTACGGCTTGGGCTCCAAGGATACCAATTCCGGCGACATTATTGCCGTATACCGCAATATGGATGCCGACAGCCCCAAAAAGCGCTTTACCATTTCCATCACTGACGATGTAACCAACCTTTCTTTGGAAAGAAAAGAGAATCCCGACACCACGCCTGCCGGCACTTTCTCCTGTAAGTTCTGGGGTCTCGGTTCCGACGGAACGGTGGGAGCAAACCAGAACTCCATTAAGATTATCGGCGACAACACCGATATGTATGCCCAGGGCTATTTTGCCTATGACTCCAAAAAGTCCGGCGGCATAACAATCTCTCACCTGCGTTTCGGTGAAAAACCGATTAAATCGACCTACTATGTCAATAAGGCCGACTTTGTGGCCTGCCACAACCCTTCCTATGTGGATAAATATTATTTGGTGCAGGATCTTAAAGAAAACGGCACCTTCCTGCTCAACTGTTCCTGGAATCTTGAAGAACTTGACAAAATTCTTCCCGCTTCCATGAAACGTTATATTGCCGAAAACAATATCGGCTTTTACACCATTGACGCTACGGGCATTGCCGCCGAAATCGGCTTGGGCGGCCGTGTCAATACAATTTTACAGGCTGCTTTCTTTAAACTTACCGGAATAATTAAAGGCGAGCAAATTGTTAAACTGATGAAAGACGCCGCTACAAAGTCCTTCTCCAGAAAGGGCGAAAATGTTGTAGCCATGAACCACGCCGCCATTGACCGCGGCTACACCGGAGCGGTTAAGGTGGACGTTCCCGCCGAATGGGCCAACGCAAAAGACGAGGCTGCGGCGGCGGAAGTTGCTGCCGATAAACCGGAAATGAAAGAGTTTATCGAAGAAGTTCTTATCCCGGTAAACGCCCAGTTGGGTGACGATATTCCCGTTTCCGTATTTGCAAAACATCCTGATGGCACCTTCCCCTTGGGAACCGCCGCTTTCGAAAAACGCGGTATTGCCGTGGATGTTCCCCAATGGCTGCCCGAAAACTGCATCCAGTGCAACTTCTGTTCCTACGTTTGCCCCCACGCCGTTATTCGCCCCTTCGGCCTTACCGAGGAAGAAGTGAAAAACGCTCCCGAGGGCATGAAGTATAAGCCTTTCAACGGCTTGCCCGGCTTGCAGTTTGCCATGACCGTTTCCGCCCTGGACTGCTACGGCTGCGGTTCCTGCGCAAACGTCTGCCCGGGTATGAAGGGCAACAAGGCTTTGCAGATGAAGCCCATTGCTACCCAGCTTGAAGAGCAGAAATATTTTGACTATGCTCTGACTTTACCCGAAAAAGAGCAGATTGCCGCCAAGTTCCCCGCATCCACCGTCAAAGGCAGTCAGTTCAAAACTCCTCTCTTTGAGTTCTCCGGTGCCTGTGCCGGTTGCGGAGAAACCCCTTATGCAAAACTTATAACCCAGCTTTTCGGCGACAGAATGTATATTGCCAACGCCACGGGTTGCTCCTCCATCTGGGGCGCTTCGGCACCCAGCATACCTTACACCAAGAACAAAGAGGGCAGAGGCCCCGCCTGGGCAAACTCCCTGTTTGAAGATGCTGCGGAATTCGGCTACGGTATGCTTTTGGCTAACAAACAACTGCGTGCGCGTTTAGGTGCAAGTGTTGAAGTTCTGGCAGGCTGCGGCAATGAAGAGGTTGCAAATGCCGCTAAAGGCTGGCTCGATACCGTCAATGACGGAGACCTCAACGGCGCCGCTTCGGAGGCTTTGCTTGAAGTGTTGAAGACTGCCGACCTTAAAGACGCCTGCAAAGACGCCGCCGCTAAAATCCTTAACGACAGTGAATACCTTTCCAAAAAATCCGTCTGGACCTTCGGCGGTGACGGCTGGGCTTATGATATCGGCTTCGGCGGGCTTGACCACGTGTTGGCACAGAATGAAGATATAAATCTTTTCGTGTTCGACACCGAGCTGTATTCAAATACCGGCGGTCAGGCATCAAAATCCACCCCTGTGGGTGCTATTGCCAAGTTTGCCGCATCCGGCATGAAGGTTAAGAAAAAGGACCTTGCTCAAATCGCCATGAGTTACGGTTACATCTATGTGGCTCAAATTGCCATGGGCGCCGACTACAATC
>DCTF01000165.1:0-2787 GCA_002329225.1 Ruminococcaceae bacterium UBA1447 | reverse complement strand
GGTATTAAAACCGGTATGGGCAAGAGCATGGAGGAAATGAAGGCCGCCGTAGCTTCCGGTTACTGGCAGACCTTCCGCTTCGACCCGAGACTTGCCGAACAGGGCAAGAATCCCCTGACCATCGACAGCAAAGCCCCGTCGGAAAGCTATCGCGACTATATCCTCAACGAAGTCCGCTACGCCTCCCTGCTTAAGTTTTCCCCCGATGAGGCGGAAGAACTGTACAAACGCTCGGAAGAGGATGCCATGGCCAAGTACGAAAATCTCTTGAAAATGCGCGATGCCTTTGAGCCGAAAGACGAAGAGTAACATTTATTAAACAGCAAGCGGCCGGTGCATTTTGCACCGGCCGCAAAACTTTTTTATATTTTTTAATAATCGAACAATTTGGTTCTTTCAAGGGCGGCAACAAGGGGTAAGCCTAAACCGTAACAAACAACCGTTTCGCCCAGGGCTACCCAACCGGCGGTTGCGGCGAAACCGGTTAAGCCGGCACCGCTGCTGCCCAAATAGAAAGAGATTTCAGCCCCCACTATGAGACCGTTAAAAAAAACAGGCATCAGGGCGGAAAAGAAAGGTATATTTTTAAATCGCAGTTCCCTGAACATTCGAGCAAAAACTGCCGCAAGGGCGGTGGCTATGGTGCCGCAAACAATATCCGGCATTCCGTAAGGGCTGCCCAGATTGCTTAACAGGCAGCCTATCGTCAACCCGGGAATAGCTGCGGGGGTGAGGACGGGCAGCAAAGTGAGGGCTTCCGAAACCCTGAACTGAAACGGTCCGTAAGCCAAACCCAAAAGAGCCGAAAGATATGTCAGCCCCGCATAAAGGGCGGCAATGAGGGCCCTGTCAACAATGAACATTATTTTACCGTTCTTTGCCATATGCTGTCTCCGTCAAAAAAAAACCGTCAGTCCAAATAGTCGGCCAAATCCGACAGACGCTCCACCACCGCATCTGCACGGATGCTTGAAAGCTCATGTTCCTCGGCGGTTGTCACGCCGGTTAAAACCAAAGCTGAAACAATAGAGTGCTTTGCTCCTATGGCAATGTCGGTGGCGAGGCGGTCCCCTACGAAGGCAAGCGCCTCCCTTTCGCATTTCAACAGGCGGGTCAGATAATCCACTGTAAAGGTCGAGGGCTTTCCCATAATAAGGGGGCGTCGGCCCGTTGAGGCGGCTAAAAGCTCTATCATTGAACCGGTGTCCGGCATGTATCCGTCGGCGGTAGGGCAGTTCATATCGGGGTGTGTGGCAATATATACGGCGCCTTTATCAAGGAACCTCACCGCATCCCATAACTTTTGGTATGTCAGGGTTGTATCAAAGCCCAAAACCACAAGGTCGGGCTCATCTTTTACAAGGGGCAGACCGGCGTTGGCGAAATCCGCCTCCAAACGCTCGTTGCCCAATAAAAATATTTTTTTACCGGGATAATTTATCTTGATATAATCGATAGCAACATGGGTGGAAATAACAATTTTCCCGTCAGGGACGGGGAAGCCCATCTTTTTCAACTTCTCCGCACAAACAGTCACATTGTTGGAAGAGTTGTTTGTAAAAAAACAAAAATCCCGCCCGGTGGTTTTAAGTTTTTCAATAAAGTCAAGGGAGCCGTCAATAAGATGATTGTCCAGGTAAAAGGTCCCGTCCATATCAATGATAAAATATTTAACTTTTGCAAACAGCTCTTTTTGTGTCATGCTCTCTCTCCGTTCCGGCAAAACTGCCGCAGAAAGTTTATCATATAAACCCCTGAATAACAAGGCGGAACCGCAACACTTCCTTTCTGCAATGAAAATGAAGTTTGACCTTGCCTGAAAAAAGCGTATAATGAAAATTAAGCAAACGGAGTAAGGCGGTGCAGGCTTATGATTCACCTGGTTTTGCGGATGTTGCGGCTGAACAACAAACTTACCCAACGGCAGGTAGCCGAGTTTTTGGAAGTTGATCGTTCCACGTATACCTACTATGAAACCGGCAAAATTAAGCCGGACACAAAAACCCTCACAAAACTCTGCTGCATTTTTAACGTGTCTCTTGAAGTTCTCAGCGAAATCAATTCGGGCAGTATGGAAGGCTATTTGGAAGAATACCTGACAGGCGGTGAAGATTTACAGAATTTTGACAATTTGAACAGCCGTGAAAAGCGTTTACTGATGCTTTTCAGGCTCAGCCGGGAAAAAGATGAGGCCTTTAAACTGTTGGAAGAACAGGTTTTAGGCTCAGGTTTCTCCGCTGAAAGCGGTGAAGAAGAGGACGAATGATTTAACGGTCGGAAAACGCCTGTCAAGCAGTTTTGCTTTACAGACTCCGGCGCAAAAAAAATCATTTTAAACAAAACCACAATTTGTTGTAATTTTTTTATTGACAAGCCGTATATATTGTGATACACTTCAGGTGTCGGAAATTTTTGAACCGATTCTCCAACTCGAGTCCCATAAACAGGACTCAAAATCTCAAAAAAATCGAACATTTGTATTGACAAGCTGAAAATTCGTGGTACAATAGGTATCAGAAGAACAAATGTTCTGTTTTGGGAGGAGTTAAAATGTCATTATTTACAGCTTTTCAATTTATACTGGAAGTTGCCGGAATTCTGCTCCTTTGCCGGGCCTTTCTCAGGGAAGATAAATTTATCGCTTTTGAAGATAAGCTTATCAGGGCGGTCAGGGTAGCCGTTCGTAATCACCGCCGCCGTAAGATTGCCATGCATGAGCGCAAAATCCGCCTGCAAAGACAGGCTTTGGAGAGGACACGCCGGACGACCGAGTTGAAGGTATCCCGT
>DCTF01000074.1 GCA_002329225.1 Ruminococcaceae bacterium UBA1447 | reverse complement strand
AAACTTCGGCTGCGGTTCCTCCCGCGAGCACGCTCCCATTGCCATTAAGTACGCCGGAATATCCTGCGTGGTGGCAAAGAGTTTTGCAAGAATTTTCTACCGCAACTCCATCAATACGGGTCTGCCCATCATTGAAATCGACGCCGAGATTGAAAACGGCGACGAATTGGAAATTGACCTCACCGCAGGCGAGATTAAAAACCTGACTAAGGGTGAAACCTACACTTTTCCGCCCTTCCCGGAATTTTTGCAGAAGATTATTGACGCAGGCGGACTTATGAATGCAATGAAAACTATGTAAAGGCAACTCCCTTTACAGACTTGCGGGTTAAAAAAGAATGAACCGCCGGGCGATTTTTCCCGGCGGTTCGTTCTTTGTTGCTTTAGTTCGATATTTTCAGTCTTCCTTGGTAAACTCCCGCAAGTCTTCGATGTCAAATACCTGTAAAATGCCGGGAAGCATAACGGTGTAGGCGTTATTGTGATTGTAATACTTATGTTCAGCCAGACTGCGTAAGCTTTCCAGCGGCGCCCGTTCCGTTACCTTTTTAATGCGGGAATCCGCAAGTTTTGCCATAAGTGCGTAGAGGTTAAAATGACCGTGGGTAAGAATGCTTATTTCGCTGTCCTTGCCGGCAATGTCTTCCGCAACATCAACGGCTTTCAGCACTCCCCTAACCCGCATGGCGGGCAGGCTGTCGCCGTTGACCAAAAGGTCGGCACAGAATTTTGTCAGCCTTGTGTAGTAAAAATCGGGGTTCCAATAATGATAAAGCCCGTCGCTGACTGTGCCCGTGCCGATTAAATCTACAACAAAAACGCCGTAACCCCGTTCGCACAACTCCATAATACTGCAAAGGTACCTGTGCAGCAGAGTGACGCCGCCGTCCCAAAGGGCGATAACGGTTTTGTCGGGATTTTCGGAATACTTTTTAAAATAGATGCCGAAGTTGTAAATATCCTCCTGCACAAACCAGGTCAGCGGCTGCAAATCCAGATTATAGACGCTTAAATCCATATTTTCTTTCGGATAAATCCGCTTGATATACAGGGGGTAATCGTCGGCTTTTTTAAGAAGAGAAGCAACAAAATCCGAGGCTTTTTGACGGCGTTCAGCGGGACTTTGTTCGGCTTTTTTCTTATCGATTTGTTTCAGTTCGTCCAAAACAAAATCGTGCACAATGCGGGAAGAAAGGGAGGTAACTACCTGGCCGGTTTTTGTCGCCTGAAGCAAGGGCAGTTCCAATATCTTTTCTTTTTCACGGTAAGGTGCGGGACTCCCCTTTAAGGCGCGGGAGAAAAAGTCGGCGGCGGCGTTTGCCAGATTATGGGTGAAGTTATGACGGGATGCGTCCGTAAATTCTTCAAGTTTATCCTCATTACCGCTGATTGCCCAAAGTTTTCTCGCCTTTTCAAGGCTGCGGTGACTGCCCTCCAAGGGGAAAAAGTCGGAATCCGCCAAAAGAAGCATTACGGGCTTGGGCGCCATACAGGCAAGGATATCCGCATGATCAAAGCCGTCTTTTGCCATATCCGGCCAGATTTGCTCCAAATCCTGGGGAATTCTGGTATTCATAATTGCCATACGGTCGGTTACAAAGGTGGCGGGAGCGGCCGCCGCGATCTTTTCAGGCGCTGCCATCATAAGCATGGATGTTTGGGTGCCTCCCCCGCTGGAACCGGTCACGCCGATTTTGTCCGGTATAACGTCGCTGCGGGAGGCAAGGTAATCTAATGCGGATATACCGTCATGGACAAAATAGCGGGTAACGGTCGTCCCCGCAAGCAGGCACTGTATTCCCGCATACTCGTGTTCCTTGACACAGGGGGGAATGCAGGGTTTATCTTTACCCTCTTCCAGATAACTGAGCCGTTCCCCCTGCCCCAAGGGGTCAAGACCCATAACTACAAAGCCCGCTCGGGCTATCAGGCGCTGAACGTTCTGGTAGTCTTCATCCATACGCCCCTCGGCGCTGTGGCCGCAAACCATAAGCACGGCGGGGAGTTTGCCCTCACTGTTAAGGGGTTTATACACATTGGCGGTTGCAAACCAGCCGGGCAGGGTTTCGAGTATGAGGTTTTCGCATTGCAGACCCTCCGTTTCAAAGGTCTTGGTGATGTTCACCTTAACCTCAACCTTTTCGGGCAGTCCGCAAATAGCCCTGTTGAAAGAGGCTCCGACAGCCGCCTGATATTCTTTAAGAGCGGCCTCATCCTTTAACTGTTCCCGTACTTTATCGCCCCGCTCAAGGTTTTGCCGGGTCAGGTTGTCGGCAAAAATCTCCAGCTGGTTGGGGTTTACGCCGAGAATGCTTGCACTGCTGAATTTACTGATGTCCGCAATATTCATTGCCTGTTCCTCCCGCAATTATCGTTAATATTGATATAAGAATTTTAATTAAATGCCGATAACCCTTCAGCTTACAGGCGCTTTATTGTTGCACAGCGGATGTTGTTCAGGCCTTTTTCATCGTCGTGGCTGTAACTGACATATATTGTACCGTCCGCTCCCTTTGTTATTGCGGAATAATGGTACTCACGCCTGCCCTTGGTGTCAAGTTCCAACGGGGTTAGCGACCAGGTTTTACCCTCATCGGAGGAAACGGCAATTTGCAGCCTTGAACGGTTGTGAGCGCGGGCCCCTTTGCCTTTGTAAGCATCGGTTATGCTCATAGCCCAAAGGGAATTGTCAAGTTTTACAATATCGAACCCGCCCTCATGTTTAAGGGCCGGTTCTTTGCGCAGATTGCCGTAAGTA
The DNA here is from genome assembly GCA_002329225.1 of Ruminococcaceae bacterium UBA1447. Lineage (GTDB taxonomy): Bacteria > Bacillota > Clostridia > Oscillospirales > Acutalibacteraceae > UBA1447. Next base: position 16,776 of record DCTF01000074.1, on the reverse strand, counting down.
TGACCGCCGTCTGTTGATATATAACTGATAACGTGATTCGCCGGTTCACCGTTGCGGAAGTAGGAGCGCACCGAACCGTTTTGCATATCCACATCGGCAGCCTGTTCGGGAGCCATGGAAGCGAAAGGCAGACCGTAGCCCCATGTTTTGCCGCCGTCATCGGTATAGGCGGTGAGGGAACAATGAATACCGTCGGAATAAAGGGGCAGTAAAAGCCGGGTTTTGCCGTTGTAATCAAACTCCAAGGGCTTGTTTTTTGTTTGCCAGCCCAAGGCTCTGGTTATGGGCTTCCACTTTTTATAGGGGCTGTTGACTCCCGCCGCAATTCTGCAAATTCTTTCGGCCTCCTGCCAGAGGTAAATCTCAAAAAACGGCGTCATACCGGCATAATGATGCTCAAAACGGGCAAAGTTTACCGCCTCTTTTGTGGAGTTGCGCAGAGCAACCACAAAGCTGTCGGTGATATAGCGGTCTTCGATTTTTACATATTCTTCCGGCTTGAGGGGATTTTCTTTAAACTGTTCTTCCGTAATATATCGGCACTCACCGTTTATCGGGCCGTAGATATACTCATTGTTTTCAAAACCGATTGCTCTGCCCTGAAGTTCCTCCGGCCTTGAGGGATTTAAAATACCGTAATCCGCCCAATCGGGTGAAAGGGTAAAGCCGTTGGCATACTCGTAACTGCCTTTGGGCGCTTTGCGGTATTTGGTTTGAGAGGTCTCCCAGCAGTTGGCAAGCACGGGGTACCAGAAAAGCCACAGGTTATCTTCCCGGTCAACATAGACGGTCGGATTGCAGTCCGCCATACCCGCCACATCTGCTATTACAAAGGGTTCCCGCCAAACGCCGTCCACGGGTTTTCTTGCGGCTAAAATCCTGCCGTCGTTGCCCCGGCGCTCCCCGTCGGACTGAAACCATACGCTGATAAGTTCACCGTTGTGCAGGCAAGCTATACCGGAACCGTGGGCATGTTCTTTAATGAGGGGAAAAATATCTTCCGCTACCGGAACGGCATACCCCTCCAAGCCCTTTATTTTTACCTGTTCATAATCGGTGAAAGGAANNCGTTCGTTCTTAATCAACTCGGCGGCCAATTTAAAAAACTTTATCGGAGTCGGCCGCCTTAAAAAACGAGCCCTGTACTGCCTGTACCACTTTTTCTCTTTCCGCGGTTCTTCACTCGTTCCGCTGACAGGAACAAAAAGGGCGGGGTCATAAAGATTTTCCCAAGTCCTGCCTAAATCCTTTGTTTTGCCCACCGGCAAAAGCCCGGAGGAAGACTTGATTGAAAGGGAAAGTCCTTCCCCCTCTTGTTCCAAAACAAACTCCTCATCACGGCCGAGTGAGCAGAGAATATAGTCATGGCTGTCAAAATTTTCGCCGTCAAAAGAAAATACAAGCAGGGCGCAGGAGAAAATATCGGAGTATATGGGAAGCACCGTACAGGTTTTACCGTCAAACCGTGTTTCTATCGGCATTCCCCTCAGGCAAAAGCCGAATCGCCGGGCATAGGGGTAATGGTTTTTGTCAATTTTAACCCCGTAGAGTTTGCCTAAAGCGAGGTCCCTTTTTTCCGCCACAAAACGTTGAAACCGTTCCCGTGAAAAGCCCTCTTTTTCAGCGAGAGTCTCCCCTATTTTCTCATATCTCCGGCACAGTTCGGGTGAAAACCGGTCTTCCTGCTCGTTTACCCCGGCGCTTTGACGTGCATCCGTAAAACTCCCGCCGAGCCGGGGATAAACGGCGTCGGTTATTCTCCAATTAATTTTATCCTCAAAGTAAGAGCCTTTCGGGGACACGGCATACATGGGCTGGGCTGCGTCCGTTTCCATAGCACAGTGAACGGCGGTGTAAAAAAGATAGAGGTTATCTTCTCCGTCTAAAAAAAGGTAGGGGGCGGCGCAGTAGAATTCGGCAACTTCAGCCGCAACTGCTCCCGACCTGGAAGATGTTACACTGATTACTCCGTCTTTTACGGCTGCGGTAAACGTCGTGTTCAGTGACGGAATAAAAACTTCGGATGCATCCGGGCCGAAGAGAGGCCGGGGAGCGGCATTTCCGTTACCGTAATCAGAAATAGTCTTACTCATAATAAACCTCCGCTTTTACGCTAATCGAATTTAGTTATATCCAAAACCCTGAAATTGAATATACATTATCAACATTTACTGTTATAATATTAGCATACACGAATAACATTTAGGAGTGTGAAGAACAAAATGAAATCGATATTGAATTACAGAAAGCCCGTCTTTTGGATTATTATCGTCGCTCTTGTTGCGGGTATTGCGGTTGGGGGATATTTTATAGTGAACCAAAGAATTCCCGTTGAACAAACCCCAAATGAGCAAGTAGGAGAAAAAATCAAAAATGAGGAATTTGTATTTACCAAAACGTATTATCGGCAGATAGGCGGCTTATGGGCGGCGGACGAATTCACTTATAAGTACCGGCTGGAGATAACCGGCAGGATGATTAATTCACCCAAAAACATTACTTATGTGGTGCTGAGCAACACAAAAGACCTTACCTTTGAACAGATTTGGAAAGCAAGCGGGTATAGCAGCTCATTAAGCGATTATTTTGAACCGAAAGACGTACTGATTGTGGGCTACAGGGTTTTTCTTTAGCAATTTAATAATTAAGGGGCTGTGACGAAAAGAAAATCTTTTTCATCACAGCCCCCCTTTAAAAGCATACTGTTAATCAATTATACCGGCTAATTTAACCAATATATCCGGTTCGGCGTAGTAATACCATCCCGCCAGGCCTTTTATTGCGTGAGCAGTATAAGTCACTTCGTAGCTGTCCAGATCACCCTCAATAATATAGTGAAGTTTTACCTCCGCTGCTCCCCTTGGCACACATTTATGATAATAATCCAATCCCGGATAGAAACCGAGCACCTCTTTTGTTTCTTCCTCATCAAGTTCCCTGCTGCTTAATACTTCAACGGTAATCTTTAAGTTTCCTCCAAGATCAGCTTCAATGTTCTCATAATAAGCCGTTTTTTCCTCTTCCAACGCAGCTATTATTTCATCATCGCTCAAATTATATTTGTCCCGCGTATAGAATTCAAGGTCTATGAAAGAATAAGCCACAAGGTCGGTATAGTTATATTCAATCTCCGCCCAATCACCGGCCTCAACCACACTTTCGGCGCTCATGATGGGGGTGTCATTGGCGTGGTCGTCAAAACTCCAATCGGTTTCGCCGTCGGCATCCTCAGAAAACTCGTCCCCGACGGTGGTCGAAATTTCCATCCATTCATTATATTCCCCGTTGATTATTCTTGACGCCACAACGCCGCCGATGATAAAAGCGGGCAATAAAACAATTACAAACACCAACAATACTATGCCTACGATAAGACCGGTTTTCTTCTTTTTAACCGGCGCCGAGGGAGGTTGTTGGAATTGCTGTTGGGGATACTGCGGTTGGGCTTGTTGCCATTGGTTATTATATTGTTTTGGCGCCATCGGAGGAGGCGGTGCTTGCGGCTGAGATGCCGCAGGAGGTATATACTGTCGGGCGGGAGCCGGATCGGGGCTTTGCGCAGAGGGCGTTGCATCACTTTCGGTTAAAGGTGCGCCGCAGGAAGCGCAGAATTTAAATTCCGCTTCATTTTTTTGTCCGCAATTCTTGCAAATCATATCGTATCCTCCCTCTTTTTACTATGAAAAAAGTATAACAAAGGCCGATTGCAAATGCAATAGTTGCAATCGGCTGTTTTTGTGAGTATGTAAACGGCGTCAACGGTCTTTTTTATCCGTTAAATACTCTTTTAAAAACCATATCGCCTCTTTATAACCTGTAAAGCCTTTACCCTTTACAGTTTTAAGGCAGGCCATACCCGTATAAGAAACATGCCGGAACTCCTCCCGACTGCCGATATCGGACAAATGCACCTCCACCGCCGGCAGATTTACGGCTTTCAGAGCATCAAGTATGGCAATGCTCGTGTGGGTATAGGCGGCGGGGTTGATTATGATAGCATCCGCCTTGCCTAAAGCGGACTGAATGGCGTCCACAATGGCTCCTTCGTGATTGGACTGAAAAAACTCCGGTTCAACCTCCGCCTCTTTGCAGACTCCGGCAATAAAATCAAGCAGTTCGCGGTAAGTACCCGTGCCGTAAATCCCTTTTTCCCTGATACCGAGCATATTGATATTGGGGGCNNTTTTCATTGTTTTGCTCCCTCCCAGCCGGGCAGATATTTTTCAAATTCTTTGAGGATTGCTTTTGCCGCTTCTTCCGGGCTTGCGTTGCTGTCCGCCGAAAAATCACAGAACTTTTCATACCGCTCCCTGCGTGATTCAAACAGCTTTTCCAGCGCTTCAATGTCGGGAGAAAGGGGTCTGTCCTTTGTGGAAAGCCCGGACAAGTCCCGTTTCAGGTACACAATCACACCGTTTTGTTTAAGCGGGCCGTAGTTTTCATCCCTCAGTACGGCACCGCCGCCGGTGGCAATTATCTGACCCTTTCCCATACCGGTTTTTTCAATAGCGGCGGTTTCAAGGTTGCGAAAATGCTCTTCACCTTTAAGGCGGAAAAGCTCCGGAATATCGGTTCCGCTTTCTTCCTCTATCAAAAGATCCGTGTCTATAAAAGTTTTGCCCGTCAGTTCGGCCAGGATTTTGCCCACGGTGGTTTTTCCGCAGCCGGGCATCCCGATTAAAACAATGTTGGCAAAACGGGAACCCAGTTGCGCCGCTATTCTATCCGCATCGTTTTGGGGTGCGAATTCATCACCGAAAAACACAAAGGCCGAGCGAACCGCCTGGGCGGCGAGCATTAAAAGGCCGTTTGCAAAGGGTATGCCCCTTTCCCGCGCCCGTAAAAGCAGGGCGGGATACATGGGGTTATATATGGTNNGTCAAGCACTCCTTCGCAAAGGGGGAAGCGGCTCAAATCCGCAGGGCTTGCTCCCGTTTCGGGATACATACCCACCGGTGTGGCGTTGACTATGACCTGAGTGTTGTCAAGTTCATATATGTTTCGGTAATTCACCTTTCCCCGGCGTGAGACGATTGTGACGCTTTTTGCACCCTCGTCACTTGCCGCGGCTTCAACGGTCTTACCGGTGCCGCCGCTGCCAAAAACCAGCACATTTTTGCCTTCAAATCTTATACCCGCCCGCTTTGCCATGTAAGAAAAGCCGAAATAATCGGTGTTGTCGCCAAAAAGGGTGCCGTCCGCCCTGTGCAAGACGGTGTTGACGCTGCCTAAACGCCGGGCAATCGGAGAAAGCTCGTCACAGTAGGATATGACCGTTTTTTTGTAAGGAATGGTAACGTTCAGCCCCTTAAAATCTTTCCGGCGAAAAAATTCCGGCAAGGCCTCGGCTTTGATGTTACGGATAGAATAATCATAATCCCCTATAAGGGCATGTATTTCTTTAGAGTAGCTGTGGGAAAGTTTTTCCCCTATTAACCCGTATTCCATCTTTCCCCCTCATAAATCCTGTATTTTAATGCGGAGATCATACCTCTGCGTAATTACCCAAAAAGCCGAATTGCAGGGAGTCCGCGGCTATTTCACAAAGAAGGCCCACAACCGCTTCGGACTCTACCGAGGCCTCAATATCAAAGTAGAACATAAACTCAAATTCTTTTTCCGGCACGGGGCGGCTTTCAAGTTTTGTAAGGTTCAAACCCAAAACCGAAAACTTGCTCATCAGTTCATACAGTGAGCCGGGACGGTGGGGAATTGAGAGCATAAGGCTGACTTTATTGGCTCCCGGGTAAATTTCAAGTTTTTTAGAGATACAGATAAAGCGGGTGAAGTTGTTGGGGTTATCCTGTATTTCGCCGCCCAAGGTTTCCAGACCGTATAGAGAGGCGCAGTCGCCGGAAGAAATTGCCGCCAGGTCGCTGCGCTCCGACTCCGCCACTGCCCGGGCCGCCGAAGCGGTGTTTTCCGCAACGGTAATCTTCACTCCTTTCAAGGACTCCAAAAACTCTCCGCACTGGGCTATCGCCTGCTCGTGGGAGACAATCTCTTTAATGTCCCCGAGACGGGTACCGGGTTTAGCCAAAAGCGAGTGGTCAATTTTAAGTTTTAAGCTGCGTACAATATGAAAATTATGTTTTTTCATCAGGTCGTACACCTGAGTAACGGAACCGTGGGAGCTGTTTTCAACAGGCAGAACCCCGTAACGGCAAAGCCCTTTTTCAACCGCCCGGAATACTCCCTCAAAACTGTTGAAGTACATTATGTCGGCTATTGAAAAAAGTTTATCCGCCGCTATCTGGGAATAGGCTCCCTCCACACCCTGGCAGGCTACTACCGCTTTTGTGGGGAAAAGGGAGGGCGTTTCTTCCACGGCGGCTTTAATGTCTTCAGCGAGTCGGTTATTTTTGGCAATAATTGTGTTCTGGCGGGAACGGCTCATGCTGAAAAGGGTCTGAAAGAGGGTTTTTACATAGGCTTCCAACTCCCGGGGGGCGTTTTCCGTAACCCGGAAGAGAATCTCCCTTTCCCTGGTTCTGTCCTGCACAAGCATTCCGTTTTCTTTTTTAAATCGGGATACTTCCTCGGCGGCCTGCATACGTTTTACAAACAACCGCGTCATCTCGTCATCGATACCGTTAATAATCTTTCTGAGTTCCTGAATATCCATTTTCTCACTCCGTTCCGTATTTTTTATTTTCAAATAAGAAAATCCGCAAGCACTATTGCCGCTGCCGCTTCCACCGCGATAACCGCTCTGGGCACAATACAGGGGTCATGGCGGCCCTCAATTACAAGGCTTACATCGGTTTTTTGTTTTAAATCCACCGATTTTTGCTCAAGGCCTATGGAGGGGGTGGGCTTAAAAGCGGTTCTGAAAATTACGGGCATACCGGAGGTAAGGCCTCCCAAAACGCCGCCGTGGTTGTTTGTCCGGGTTGTTACCTTTCCGTCTTCATAAGAATATGGGTCGTTATGCTCGGAGCCTTTCATTTCAGCGGCCTCAAATCCCGTTCCGAATTCAATTCCCCTCACTGCGGGGATGCCGAAAATTGCCGCCGCCAAACGGTTTTCGATGCCGTCAAACATGGGTTCCCCCACTCCCGCCGGCATACCCGTGGCGGCACATTCCACAACTCCGCCCAACGAATCCCGCTTTTCCGCAACCGAATGTATCAGGGCAAGCATCCGCTCCCCCGCTTCATCGCTTATTGTAGGGAAACTTTTTTGTGCTATAACTTCAAACAGACCGGGACCGACGCTTACAGGGTCGAAAGCCTCGTCTTTTTCACTGCCTATGGCGGCTATGTGAGCGCCCACATGCACACCTCTGCGCTCAAGAATCTGTTTGCATACCGCTCCCGCAAAGCAAAGGGGCGCCGTCATTCTGCCGGAAAAATGCCCGCCGCCCCGAATATCATTAAAACCCTCATATTTAACATAGGCGGGATAGTCCGCATGGGAGGGGCGTGGCACATAACGCAGGGCGTCATAGTCTTTTGAACGGGCATCCGTATTCTCAATAACCGCACAAAGGGGTGCGCCGCAGGTAATGCCGTTTATCAGGCCTGAAAGTATAACGGGTTCGTCTTTTTCTTTTCGTCGGGTAACATGACTGCCGCTGCCGGGGGCACGCCGACCTAAAAAGTCCCGCACCTGTTCCATATCAATTTTCTCACCGGCGGGCAGACCGTCAATTACCGCGCCGATGGCCGCGCTGTGTGACTGGCCGAAAATAGTGACCCTTATATTTTTACCTAAATCAGATGACATCCGCCTTACCTCCGAGTCTGTTATAGTCCCTGAAAAACAGGGGATACGATTTTTCTACCGCTTCGGCTCCGTTAATAACAACTTTATCCCGGCAAACACAGGCAACCGCAGCAGCAGCCATAACAATGCGGTGATCCCCGAAGCCCTCGGTTGTACCGCCTGTAAGTCTTTCTTTACCGTTTATAATCAGGGAGTCCTCTTCCTCACGCACATCGCCGCCCAGGGCGGTAAGCATTTTTGTAACGGCGGTGAGCCTGTCGCTCTCTTTAAGGCGCAGTCTGCCGGCGTTTAGAATGCGGGATTTCCCCTCGGCGGCGGCCATAACTGCGGCAAGTACGGGGACAAGGTCGGGAATGTCGGCAACATCCGCATCCAAGCCCCTCAGTTTTCCGCCGCACACATTTACGGCGCCGCCCTGCCGGGATACATTCGCTCCCATTTGTTCCAGAATCTCCGCCATGCGCTTGTCCCTCTGCAGGGAGTCGGGATTAAGCCCCGTACAGGTGACTTGACCGCCGAGAGCGCCCGCCGCCAACCAAAAGGCGGCATTGGACCAGTCCCCTTCCGCCGTAACCTTGCCGGGGGAAATATATTTTTGCCCGCCGGGGACAAAGTAGCCCTTTTCGTTTTGCTCACAGTTTACGCCGAAGCGGAAAAGTGCGGAAACGGTCATATCCGTGTAGCCCCCGGATTCAAGGGGGGAAGTCAGAATAATCTCGCTGTCCCCTTCCAAAAGGGGCAGAGCAAACAGCAGACCCGAAACAAACTGGGAACTTACATTACCGGGTAAATAAAACTTACCGTGACGCAGCCGTCCGCTGACCCTCAGAGGAAGTCCTTCCCCTTCAAAGTTACAGCCGTTTTGAGCCATTGCCTCTTTTATTGGCCCCAAGGGTCTTTCCGGGAGTCTGCCCCTGCCGGTAACGGTAAAACCGTCAAAAAGAGCGGCGGCAACGGGGAGTAAAAAACGCAGGGTGGAACCGCTTTCGCCGCAGTCCAGAACGGGGTTTAAGTTTGAAAAATTGCCGGGCGCAGACACATTAAACCCGCCCCCGGGCAGGGTGTTTACGGCACAGCCCATGGCTTTCAGGCAGAAGACGGTAGCCTCCAAATCTTGGGAAAGGTCGGTTAAGGCCACGGCAGTCCCCTCTGCAGCCAGACCGGCACAGATTAAAAGACGGTGGGCGTCGGATTTTGAGTCGATTGCTCTTATTGTCCCCGCCAGGGGTGTCGGTTTAACAGCGATATTCACGCCTCGTCCTCCCCGCTTAAACCGCTACATATAAAAGCTTCCAGTTCCTCCACCGGCAGGGGCATAATTTCCGCCTCCCCTATCCGGCGGGGTACTATCAGATTGATTTTCTCTCCCGTTCTTTTTTTGTCGGAAAGGGCGGCCTCTGTAAGCTGAGCCGCATCATAATCACAACTTACGGGCAGTCCCTGTTTTTTGAGCGCCCCGATCAGGGAATTAAGACTGCCCTTTTCGGCTATTCCCCGGCGCTCCGCCGCCCGGGTTATTAAAACCATACCGACAGTCACCCCGTGACCGTGGGCAACGGTATAGCCGCTGAGTTTTTCAATGGCGTGGCCCAAGGTATGGCCGAAGTTTAAAAGCTGCCTTTCGCCTTTATCCAACTCGTCTTTATTGACAACTTCGCCTTTAATCTCCACACAGCGGGCAACAATCTTTTGAGTCAAGCCCCGCCAATCACCTTCACAGAATGTATCGAAAAGATTTTTGTCTTTTATCACGCCGTATTTTATTGCTTCCGCTATGCCGTCGGCCATAACTTCCCGGCTCAGGGTGTTAAAACTTTCGGTATCGCAAATCACCAGTTCGGGCTGCCAGAAGGCGCCCGCCAGGTTCTTACCCGCCTTCAGGTCCACCGCCACCTTGCCCCCCACGGAGGANNAGGCGCCCGCCAGATTTTTGCCCGCTTTGAGGTTCACCCCCGTTTTACCCCCTACGGAGGAATCTGTTGCTGCTAAAAAAGTGGTGGGTATCTGGACAAAGCGGATGCCCCGCATATATACGGCCGAGGCAAAGCCCGCCAAATCGCCGGTTACGCCCCCTCCCAGGGCTATTGTCAAATCCGACCGGGTGACGCCGTTTGCCGCCATGAACTCCAGAAGTTCGGCTAAGACTCCAAGGTTTTTGGAGCCTTCCCCGTGGGGAAAAACAAACTTAAAAGTGTTAAATCCGGCCTTTTTTAAAGACTGTTCAACTCCGCCGGCATAAAGGCTGTCCACATTGCTGTCCGTCACCAATACGGCGGAACAGGGGGACATATATTCTTTTAGAATCTCCCCCGTTTTTTTTAGCAGCCCTTCACCGATAAGAACATCGTAACTCTTATGTTTGCAATCTATTTTTACCTTTGTCACTGTAAAACCGCCTCCCGCAGATTTATTTTCACCGGCCTTTACTCATCATTAAGGGCCTTTTTGCGGTCGCTTCCTTCCCGAAGCATATCATACAGAGCCTCGGGTTCACCCGTTTTTATAACGGCGGAATATTCTTTCAGCCGTTCTATGAGGGAATCAAGTTCCTCAACCAGGTTATCACTGTTAGCCAAAAACAGTTCTGTCCACATTTTTGCGTTCAGTTTAGCCACTCTTGTCATATCCCTGTAACTTCCGGCGGAAAACCCCTTGTGATTGAGCGCCGACGGGCTTTTTACATAGGCGTTTGATACCACGTGGGCAAGCTGTGAGGTAAAGGCTATCATTCGGTCGTGTTCTTCCGGAGCGGTTATTTTTACCACATAAAAACCTATTTGCAGAAAAAAGGTTTTGAGTTTGTAAACGACTTCAATTTTTGTACCCTCGTACGGAGTCAATATCATGGAAGCTTTTTCAAAGAGGTTCTTTTTTGAGTATTCAAACCCCGAAAACTCCCGCCCCGCCATGGGGTGCCCCCCTACAAATATAAAGCCGTTTTCTTTTGCGGGCTGTTCCAGAGCATCGCAAACTTTCCGCTTTATGCCGCAACAGTCCAAAACAATACCGCCCCGTTTAAAAAACCCGGCACGGCTGATTACATAATCGACAGTGTCCCCGGGGTAAATAGCCACAATTACCAGGTCGCACTCGCTGAGAAGCTCATCTTCCAACTCCCCGTCAATTACCCCCAACAGCCTTGCCTTATACATAACCTGTTCGGATATATCCCTGCCCAAAACCTTGCAGTCCGTATTATCTTTTATTGCCTTGGCTATGGAGCCCCCTATAAGGCCGAGACCTACAATTCCTACAGTCATTTTTACCCTCCGGAGAATTTATGTTTTTTAAGCGTTTATTCAGCTGTATTTATAGGCATAGGGCCGGATAGCGTTCACCTGCGCCATAAGGGTATCAAAATCGGCAGGGGTGAGGGACTGAACGCCGTCGCTGAGGGCACGGGAAGGCTCGTTATGCACTTCCACCATCAACCCGTCGGCGCCGGCGGCAATCGCCGCTAAAGCCATGGGCGGCACCAGGCGGGCATAACCCGTAGCGTGGCTGGGGTCAATAACAATCGGCAGATGAGTATGCTCTTTAAGCAGCGGAACTGCGGAAAGATCCAAGGTGTTCCTTGTGGCGGTTTCAAAAGTCCTGATGCCCCGCTCGCAAAGGATTACGTCCTCATTGCCCTCCGACATAATATACTCCGCGCTCATAAGCAGTTCCTGAATTGTGCTGGAAAGTCCCCTTTTAAGAAGAATCGGCTTTTTCATCCGCCCCAGTTCTTTGAGCAGTTCAAAATTTTGCATATTGCGGGCGCCCACCTGAATCAAGTCCACATCGGCGAACAAATCCAGCTGAGATACATCCATAACCTCCGTAACTATGGGGAGGCCGGTGAGTTTTTTTGCCGTAAGAAGAATTTCCATCCCTTTTGCTCTCAGCCCCTGGAAAGCGTATGGGGATGTGCGGGGTTTAAAGGCTCCGCCCCGCAGAACGGTTGCACCGGATTCTTTTACGCTTTGGGCTATACCGCAAAGCTGCTCCTCACTTTCTATGGAACAGGGACCGGCAATAACCTGCACATTGCCTCCGCCCACCTTAACATTGCCGACATTGATTACCGAATCTTCCGGATGAAACTTTCTGTTGGCCTTTTTGTAGGGTTCCTGAACAAGCTTGACATCTTCCACAATGCTCAGCGCCCGAATAAGGTCGGCATCCACTACGGTGGTATCCCCCACCAAGCCTAAAACGGTGTGATTGGCACCGGCGCTCAGGTGAATATCCAACCCCATGCTTTTGAGCCAATCCTTCAAATTGCCGAGCTGGTCTTCGTTGTAATCCTTTTTAAGTATGACTATCATTTATAAATCCCCTTTCGTATTCCGATAATTAAAAAAACTCCTGCAGCGAATTTCGCTGAGGAGCTTAAAAGCTTTGTAGGGTAACTATCTTACAAGCGGTCTCCTATTTTCAGCGAAACTCATACCGACCCTGCTAAAGTAAGCAAAGCCGAAGTAAAAATAGTTTGCTGAAAAGTTTTGAGCGGTCATTTTACCCTCCGCCAATATGGAATGGAATGATTATTGCACAAGGCAGTCCCGTTGTCAAGGAAAATTTTTTACGGCAATTTTTAAGATTGTAAAAACAAATGAAACAAGTTGCACAAAAATAAGGGCAAAACTTTGTGCAATATTTTTTGTAACCGTTTTGATTTTGGCAGACTATATAGGTAGAGGGATAAAAACCATGATTAAAAAGGCGGCGATACCAATGGGCAATGTTTAACACAGTTTTTAAAAAATAGCCGTAATTGCGGTAGCGGAAACTCTACTTTAACTTAGTTCAATTTGCAATGATGCGGAGTTACACAAAAGTTTAGTAAGGAGATGGGTTTTGATGAAGAAAATTGTATTTATTGCAATCTATTTTATTTTGTTTCTATTGGGAGCAATAGTAAATTGGGAAGCAATGGCTTCCGGAGGTCGGGCAACCGTAACGGGATTTTCCGTTTCACTATTATTTGCCTGTGTGCTTCTGATTCTACCGTTTTTAGGAAAAAAAGAGAAAGGCTTTATAAACTTTTCACTGGTTTTTACCGTTTTTCTTTCTGTTGCCTCAATCATTGGCATACTGAAATATAGCGGCAACATCGCTTCCGACTTTGTCATTCCTCTTATTGTATTGCCCCTTGCGCTATTTTCGGGGCTAAAATACATACTCCCCTTAAATGTTCTATATCCTGTGCTAATCACACTTTCATTGATTAGCACTGCACTATCAACACTAATTCTATTTAAGAAAGGAAAGGCAAAATCATGAAAAATATATTATCTAAAAAAAAGTGGATTATTTTTTGCGTTTGTTTACTCTTAGTTTTGAGTCCGCTTGTAGCAATGGCATCATCTTCACTGGATATCTTTAAGCGAGAGTACGCTGCTCTTGACGAAAAAGAGGTTTCCGAGAAATTGTCGAAGTATAGTTTTGAGGAACTCTGCACTGAGATAAATATACTAAACGATTCATATTATGGTTTTAAATCTGTAGCTTCAAACTACGGCTTAAATGACGAGTTCGTGTTAATCGACTCTCAATCGAAAGAAATTAAATTAAAATATCCTGAAAATCTTACTGATTGGTTCGTTGGTTCAGGTTCTTCAGTTGTGTTGCAGAATAGGTATCTTTATGAATGGCACAGTTATAATTCGGAAGTTGCAGAAAACACATCCCACGATGTAAAATTAACAAGAATTGACGGAAAAAGCGGCAATGTTGAACTTGTAGATGAAATAGAATCCGGCACACCGCTAATTTACATGTGTAAAATAAGCGATTCGGAATTTTTATCATACAGCATTACAAAAGCACCTTCGGACAGAACAGAATACGCAGTAATATCCGCCGCTTGGGTTTATACCGAAAAAGGTGAAAAAAGAGAAATAATTAATGAAAAATATGAAAATAATGCAAACTGGACAGACAGTGAGGGAATTCTTATAGAGTGTTTTGCTGTAAGGGACGGTAAAATACTTGGTTTAGGACGGCGTTTGATTTCCGGTAAGTATCAATTCTTTTTATACCATTATGACAATAACGGAAAGATGTTAAGCGAAGAAGTTCTAATTGGATTGGAGAATATCATTGGTTCAGAGCAATTTATGGAACTTTATTTTGCAGGCAATTATTTTGCATTCCGAACATACGAAAGCCTTTCCACATATATTTGTAAAGTCACAGACAACGGTGTTGAGCTTATTATGAAAGGAGCAGATGCTCAAGTACCGTATGCTGTTACAAAAGATTATATGTTTTTCATTGAGAAAAATGTTAATGTTTACAACGGCGAAATAAAAGAAGGGAACNNGAAGAAATTTACGCAACAAATTTCTCGCCCCCTTTAAGTAAACCATATTTTGTTGGTATACAGTCACTGGCAAATGACAGTCTGCTTGTTCAATATTGTGATAACGGTTCATATGACCCCCAAAAAACTAAACAATACATTTTAGATAAAGAAACAATAGCGGATGAAATATCCCATATTTCTAAAACAACTATTGGTAATATAAAAATCACCTAACAGAAAAAGCTTAATGCTTCATTTTTATAGTTAAAGATTACCGCCCAAGCCGCTTTTTATTCCAAAAAACATACTATTATTTGAGAAAATCGTGGTAGAATGTTTTGACTAAACAAAGTAGCGGAAGTCATTTTCGGTTTCTTCATCCGATTTGATTTCGGCAAAATACAACTTCACTCCGATCGGGCTTTGTTTTTGCGGTAATCGAAGTTGCTTATTAAGGTGTGCGGCTTCGGCCGGGCACTTTTTTTATTGGAGGTTGAGTGATATGCGACTTGAATTGAAAAACATCTACAAATCGTTTGGCGAAAAAGAAGTTCTTAAAGGCGTTAATTTTACTGCTGAAAGCGGCAAAGCCTTCGGTTTGCTCGGCAGAAACGGCGCCGGTAAGACGACAACCATCCGTATTCTTATGGATGTGTTCCCCGCAGACAGCGGTGAGATTCTGGTAGACGGCAAGCCGATAGATTACGAAGAACTCGATTTCGGCTATCTGCCGGAAGAAAGGGGTTTATACCCCAAAAAGCTGATTATTGACCAGCTTGTATATTTTGCGGAGCTTAAAGGAATGGGCCATAAGGAGGCGGTTAAAGCCGTTGATTACTGGCTTGACAAGCTTGATGTGAGCGAATACCGCAATAAGCGCCTTGATACCCTGTCAAAGGGTAATCAGCAAAAAATACAGTTTATTACGGCGCTTGCCCATAACCCGAAGATTATTATACTTGACGAGCCGTTTTCGGGACTTGACCCGGTGAACGCCATACTGCTTAAAGATGTGGTAAAAGAACAGATTGCGGAAGATAAAATCGTCTTATTTTCCAGCCACCAGATGAGCTATATTGAAGAATTTTGCGACAACATTGCAATTATCAATGCGGGTAAGGTTGCCCTTTGCGGAGATTTGCATGATATTAAGCGAAATTATGTGCGTGACCGCTTGGTTGTCCAAACAACAAATCCTCAACCGATTCAGGCGGATTTTGCTTCGGCCTGTACCGTGAGGGAAAACGGCTCGCTGCTTATTCAGCTTAATGACCCGGCCGAAAAGCAGTCTGTAATGAAACATCTTGTTGAAAGCTACGATATCGACGAGGTTAAGGTGTTTGAACCCTCGCTCAACGATATTTTTGTAGAATATGCGGGTGAACAGATATAAGGGGGGGAGCGGAAATGAAACAGTTCGGAAAAATATTAAAATTTGAACTTCTCGGATATTTAAAAAACAAGATTTTTGTAGGGATAACAATATTCCTTGTAATTGCAATTGCCATAGCCATGTTTATCCCGAACATTGTTGATCTTTTCAAACCTGATGAGGGAGAGGGCGGTTCTTCCGTAATTGTTGACGGTGGGGACAGCGGGTTGCCCGTCATGCTCATATATGCGGAAGACAGCGGACTTGCGGCTTTGGTAAAGCAATATTTTGCCGAAGCCTTTACCGGTTACAGCGTTTCAGTTGCTGAGGGAACCCTTGATGAAGTAAAGGACCGGATTAAAAACGGCGACGTCAAATGTGCTTTTGCAATGGACAGCGCCTCTTCATATACCTACTATGTAAACAACCTTTCAATGTACGATACCGACAAAGCGATTGCGGATACGGTGCTGCAAAATGTTTACATAGCAACGGCGATGATTCAAAACGGAATGACGCCCGAACAGGCGGGAAAGGTTATTTCCGTACAGATTAATGGCGAAACGGTTACGCTCGGCAAAGACCAAATGCAAAACTTCTTTTATACATACTTTATGGTCTTTGCTCTGTATATGGTTATTCTGCTTTACGGGCAGATGGTGGCAACCAACGTTGCAACGGAAAAAAGTTCCAGAGCCATGGAACTGCTTATTACAAGCGCCAAGCCGACAAGTATGATGTTCGGCAAGGTGCTTGCCTCCTGCATAGCGGGGCTTGCACAGCTTGTTATTGTTTTCGGCACGGCCCTAACACTGTACGATGTGAACAAGGATGCCTGGGGCGACAATATACTTATTGAGTCAATGTTCAATATCCCTGTAGAGTTGTTTGCTTACCTGCTTGTTTTCTTTGTGCTCGGCTTCCTCATCTATGCTTTTTTGTATGGCGCTATTGCCTCAACCGTGTCAAAGCTTGAGGATATAAACACGGCGATAATGCCGGTTACATTCCTGTTCGTATTTGCGTTTTTTGTCGTAGTGTTTTCCATGTCCAGCGGAAATGTGGACAACACCGTAATGAAAGTTTGTTCCTACATTCCGTTTACATCGCCGATGGCAATGTTTACACGCATTTGCATGAGCACGGTAGCTTGGTACGAAATTGCAATTTCAATTGCTGTTTTAATCGGTTCCACCGTCGGCGTAGGCTTTTTGGCGGCAAAAATATACCGTGTAGGCGTATTGCTCTACGGCAAACGCCCCAAAATCGGTTCCATCCTGAAAGCCGTCCGGAAAGCCTGAAACTGCCGCTTTCCCCGCACCGCACATACAGTGAATCCAAATAAAAATCCGATAAACTCGGAAATCCCCGCTCTGCGGGGATT
>DCTF01000028.1:7790-8377 GCA_002329225.1 Ruminococcaceae bacterium UBA1447 | reverse complement strand
GATTGTCCAGTCCCCGGCCGGTGAGGGCGGAAATCATTACCGACTTACCGACCCCGGGCAGGTCATAGATTTCCGGCACGAGGTCGCATTTGTTCATGACCGTGAGTACCGGAATATTCCCGCATTCCAGGTCTTCCAGAAGATCCAGGGTAACTTTTATATGTTCCGCACAATCGGCGTCGGAAGCGTCGCAGACATTTAAGATAAGGGTGGAGCCTGCCGCTTCTTCCAATGTGGATTTGAAGGCCTCCACCAATTGGTGAGGCAGGCGGCGAATAAGGCCGACAGTATCCACAAGCATTACCCGGCGGGCGTCAGGCAGGGTGAGCGCCCTTGAAGTGGGGTCCAGTGTGGCAAAGAGTTTATCTTCCGCCAACACTCCCGCCTGTGTGAGGGCGTTGAGCAAAGTGGATTTGCCCGCATTGGTGTAGCCTACAATTACCACGGTTTGTACGCCGTCTTTTGCCCGGCGTGCTCTTGCCCTGTCCCGCCTTTTCTGCAGGGCTGCAAGTTCGGACTCCAGGGTTTTAAGCCTTTTGCGGATATGGCGGCGGTCCGTTTCGAGTTTGGTTTCACCGGGACCTCTG
>DCTF01000028.1:0-7738 GCA_002329225.1 Ruminococcaceae bacterium UBA1447 | reverse complement strand
CGCCAGCTCCACCTGCAGTTTGCCCTCTCCGCTGCGGGCACGGGCGGCGAATATATCCAAAATCAGGGTTGTCCGGTCTATTACCCGGGTGTCCGTCTCTTTTTCCAGATTGCGTAACTGAGTGGGGGTGAGTTCCCCGTCGCAGATAATTAAATCAATTTCTTCATCTTTGCAAAAGGATTTTATATCTTCAAGTTTGCCTTTGCCGAAGTAGAGAGCGGCATCGGGGCGCTCCCGTGGTTGAATAAGTTTACCGACGGTTAAGGCGCCTGCGGTACTGGCGAGTTCTTCCAGCTCGTCAAGGGAAGACTCCGCATCATATTCACCGGTATCAAGCCCCGCCAACAGGGCTCTTTCGGGAGCGATTGAGGTTTCAAAAAGCTGCATTCACTATACTGACCTTTCAGAATAAATCCGCATTATTAATATCCGTTCGGGTTTTGGGATTGCCAACGCCAGCTGTCTTCGCACATTTCGTCCAGGTTTCGTTTGGCCTCCCAGCCGAGTTCTTTTAACGCCTTGCCAGGGTCGGAATACACGGTTGCCAAATCTCCGGGCCGCCTCGGAGCAAAACGGCGGGGNNCTCTTTCAAAAGCCGCCACAACATCCAGCACGCTGTAACCCTTGCCGGTGCCCAGGTTATAGATATCGCAGCCGGTGCCCTTTGCGATTTTCTCCAAAGCCTTTATATGGCCTTCCGCCAAGTCAACCACGTGAATATAGTCCCGCACACCGGTGCCGTCGGGGGTGTCATAGTCGTTGCCGGTGATGTTAAGCATTGGGAGTTTACCCACCGCAACCTGGGAAACATAGGGCATCAGGTTATTGGGAATGCCGCTGGGGTCTTCCCCTATGCGCCCGCTTTTGTGAGCGCCGATGGGGTTAAAGTAGCGCAGCAGAGAAATACTCCAGCTGTTGTCCGAAGCGTACAAATCCTGCAAAATGCGTTCAATATACAGCTTGGTGGTGCCGTAGG
The DNA here is from genome assembly GCA_002329225.1 of Ruminococcaceae bacterium UBA1447. GTDB lineage: Bacteria > Bacillota > Clostridia > Oscillospirales > Acutalibacteraceae > UBA1447. Next base: position 6,762 of record DCTF01000028.1, on the reverse strand, counting down.
GGTTTGTGGTGCCGAAGGCAACCATATCCTCCCGCAATGGTGAGGCGTTGCTCGCTCCGTAAACCGTGGCGGAGGAACTGAAAACAATTTTTTTGCAATCGGCCTCCTTCATTGCCTTAAAAAGGGTGAGGGAACCGCCTATGTTGTTGTCATAATATTCAAGGGGAATGATGCTGCTTTCCCCCACGGCTTTAAGGCCGGCAAAATGGATAACGGCATCAATTTTATTTTCGGCAAAAATGCGGTCAAGCCCTTTGCGGTTGCGGATATCGCATTCTTCAAAGAGAAAACCTTTGCCGGTAATTTCCTTTATTCTGTCAAGGGCCTTAATATTGCTGTTGGATAAATTATCCAGTATAATAATGTCATACCCTTGGTTGAGGAGTTCCACCGAAGTGTGTGAACCGATGTAGCCGGCGCCGCCGGTGACAAGAACAGTCATATTTTTTACTTCCTTTTTATAATATTGGCCTGAATACCGGGGGTAGAGAGAACAGACCGAAAGTCTGATACCATTATAAATTAAATCATCGAAAAATCAATCCAATCATTAACCCGTTGAAAGGAAAGGAATAAAAGTGCCCGGTTTTGAAGATATTTTTAACGACGAAGAAGTAAGAGCGTATATTCATCACAGCAATGAGATTATGGGTGCAATAGGCTACACTGAGCACGGTCTTGCCCACTGTAAGCGTACGGCGGATATCTGCGAAAGAATTTTGCGCAAAATGGGTTATGACGAGCGCACCTGTGAACTTGGAAAAATTGCGGGTTATATACACGATATAGGCAACATGATTAACAGGCAGGACCATGCTCAAAGCGGCGGGCTGATGGCTTTTACGATTTTGAAAGGCCACGGATTCTCACCCGATGAAACAGCAAAAGTTTCATCGGCTGTCAGCCACCATGACGAAAGAACCGCAGCAATGGTGAACCCCATAGCCGCCGCCCTGATTATTGCCGACAAAAGCGATGTGCGCCGCAGCCGCGTGAGGGATAAAAATCCGGTTTTAACCGATATACACGACAGAGTAAATTTTGCCGCACGCAAGGCGGATCTGAAAATACTGCCGAAGGAAAAGCTGATCAAGTTGATTTTGGTAATTGATACCGAAATTTGTGCGGTGATGGATTATTTTGAGATTTTTCTGGACCGCATGATACTTTGCAGAAAAGCGGCGAGCTATTTGGGCTGCAACTTTGAACTCATCATCAACGATATTAAACTACTATGAAAAATCTTTGGGATATCAATAACGTCAAACGTCTGCTTGCGCAAAACGGCCTGACTCTTTCAAAAACTCTGGGACAAAACTTTTTAACCGACCCGGAGGTTTGTCCCCGTATGGCTAAACTCAGCGGAGCACGGGAAGAAGCGGGGGTGCTGGAGATAGGCCCGGGGATAGGCGTTTTGACAAGGGAACTGGCTAAAACGGCGGGCAAGGTAGTTACCGTGGAACTTGACCGCAGGCTGTTGTCTCTGCTTTCCGACACCCTCGGCGACCTTGACAATGTTACGGTGATACAGGGGGATGTTTTAAAACTCGATTTGCCTGAACTGATTCGGGAAAACTTCCCCCCGGAGATGCCCGTTCTGGTTTGCGCCAACCTGCCCTATTACATAACCTCCCCCGTGATAATGCTGCTGCTTGAGAGTAAACTCCCCTTTGAAAGCATTACGGTTATGGTGCAAAAAGAGGCGGCGCAGCGCCTTTGCGCCCGGGTAGGTTCCCGTCAGGCGGGTGCGGTTACGGTGGCGGTTGACTATTACGCCCGTGCAGAGCAGCTTTTTGATGTTCCGCGGGAGAGCTTTTTGCCGTCACCTAAAGTGGACAGCTCGGTCATGCAACTTACGGTCAGGCAAACGCCGCCCATAGAGGTTGCGGATGAAGCGGGCTTTTTCAGAATGGTCAAAGCGGCTTTCAGTCAGCGGCGCAAAACCGCCGCCAACGGAATAAGCGCCGGTACGGGCTTGCCGAAAGAGCGTATTGCCGCCGCCATTGAAACGGCGGGCTTTGCCGCGGATGTCCGTGCGGAAACCCTAACCATAGAAGAATTGGCCCGGCTTTATAACAGCATTGCCGAGACCGGGGATTGATTGATAAAAATCCCCTTGCCGAACTCTTGACAAGTTCGGCGGCGGTTTGTTATAATTCCCACACAAATGCGGATGTAGCTCATCTGGTAGNNGTTCGAGCCTCGTCATCCGCTCCAACTAACAAGCAGGGCGGTTTTAAGACCGTCTTTTTTTTTAAAAGAAAAGGAGAAAATGATGCTTTTTCAGCGCCGGTTTGAGTTTGAAAATATTGTAAACTGCAGGGATATGGGCGGATATGCCGCAAAAGGCGGTGCCGTGACGCAATTCGGCAGATTGTTCCGTTGCGGTATGCCCAGAAATCCGGTACCGCAGGATATGGAGAAGATTGAAAGTCTGGGTATTAAAACCGTGATAGACCTGAGAGGTGACGTGGAGGCGACAGAAAGACCCTCCGTATTTTTAAACCGTCCCGACTTTGATTACAAGCAGATTTCACTTTTGGAAGTCAACCCCGCAGACTCCGATTATCCCGCACTTTTGAAGGATATTTATAAAATGAGTGTGGACAACTACGGCGAGAATTTTGCCGGGGCAGTGCGGGCAATCGTTTCTTCCCGAACGCCCCTTATGTTCCACTGTTTTTTAGGTAAAGACAGAACGGGCATGCTGGCCGCCTTTTTGCTGGAATTGGCCGGAGTGAGCAGGGAAGATATTATTGCGGACTATCAGGTTTCCGGCACATATTTGGAACCCTTTTACCTCGGTGAGTCGAAAAAAAATGACGGCCTCATTTGGGAACACGACGATGACCATCTTCGCTCCGAACCCCATAACATTGTGGAGCTTTTTGAATATCTTGAAGCAAAGTACGGCGGGGTCGCCGGTTATCTTACCTGTTTCGGCTCAACGCGGGAAGAAATTGAGAGGGCTGCCGTTGTACTGCTGTGACTGCGCCGGTGCATTTTTGTGTGGACTTGAACAGGAAAAATACTTTGAAATATAATAAGACTATGCCGTGCGTATAAGAATGATTCAATATGCAAAGGAGCAAAGGCAATGACGCATAAAGAACGTGCGTTTGCGGCACTCAACCGTCAGATTCCCGACAGAGTTCCGACTTTTGAACTTGAGTTTCAGCTTTCGGAAGAAATGTTCGGTTTGCCGCTTGTTCCTGAAGAACTGCGGCGTGAAAACATAGGCAAACTCTCCAAAAAAGAAAAGGACGCAAAACTTTTTGAAACGGCGCAGACCGCGGCATATATTTACGGAGAACTGGATTATTCCATTATACCCTTAAAGGTATCCGCTACCGGAACCGATTGGGAGGGTAATCTTCCTGCGGAATACTTTACATATATCAAGTACCTTCAAGACCTTACAAACAACAATGTTGCATTGGGAGGCTACGGAGACGGCACATTTGCCATACCTGACGGTGACAAAATGTACGAATTTGCCTACCGTACCGTTGATGATCCGGACGGACTTCATGCCGAAGCAAAGGCAATGGCGGATGCCGCTATTGAAAGAAACAAAAGACTTGCCGCCGCAGGCGTTGAAGTAATTTTTCTTTGCGCTGACTATTGCTATAATTCCGGCCCGTTTCTTTCTCCCGCAATGTTCTCGGAGTTTATTCAGCCCTATCTTTATCGCATAATAGATGAGGGCAGAAAAAACGGTCAATATATGATAAAACACACCGACGGAAACATAATGCCGATTATCGATCAGCTTGTCGATTGTAAGCCTCACGCACTTCATTCGCTTGACCCGATGGCGGGGGNNGTTGATATAAAAGAGGTTAAAGAAAAATACGGCGACAAAGTTGCTCTTTGCGGCAATGTTCACTGCGCCGCTCTGCAAACGGGAACGGATGAGGAAGTAATTCAGAGTGCGGAATACTGTTTAACCTACGGCAAGCCGAACGGCGGTTATTTATTTTGCACAAGTAATGTTCCGTTTAAGGGCATGCCTCCCGAGAGATACAGACTTATTCTTGATGTTTGGAAGCGTATGCGTGATTATTAAAAACAAAGGCTAAAGTACGGCGGAACCGCCGGATAATTTGCACATTTCGGCTCAATGCCGGAAAAAATTGAGAGGGCTGCCCTTATACTTCTGTGACCGCACAGATGCATTTTTGTAAAAAAACCGGTTGATTTTTTGAGTTCTCTGTGCTAACATACAACGGCACAATTGAATAAGCGCTTGTAGCTCAGTTGGATAGAGTGCCTGGCTACGAACCAGTAGGTCGGGGGTTCGAATCCCTCCAAGCGCGCCAAAACAACCGTCCGCAAGGGCGGTTTTTTGCTTGGAGGGATTCGAACCCTGGGAGGGTTTTCACTCTAACTGCCTCAAATCGCAATATAGTCATTGATAAAAAATGAGTAGGAACTGAAGTCAGCTCCTACTCGTTTTTTAAGATGGTGTGACGGTAGATGTCACTTTGTCAGTTCGTAGACGAACCTCTCTTTTAAACAGTCTGGCGTATTAAAGTAGTCATCGCCGTTAGAGGCTCTGAGAACAAATTCAAACTTATCCAACTTCTCTATGTTGTTTTTTTCAAGATCATAAGAGCTTATGATAGACCTTGTATAGAGGCGGAGACCGGGTAAAACTTCCGCACCCCATGAGGTGCCGATCATAAAATCGTTTACCGAAAGCTCATCCCATCTTAACCACAAATATTTTGAGGTTTTATTTTCTATGAACAGACGGACAACATAGCCGTTATTCGGGTCGTACTCGACACTTTCTATTATGTATTTAAACTGTTCGTTGTCCACAATAACCCGCTCGCCTTCAACCGGCTTTCTGTCCTTAAACACAACTTTGCTTGCATCAAGTCCGGTAGGATAGATGGAAACTGTTTCTTCCATAATATCGTCGTAGTTGCCTTCCATCGCTTTTGCCGCTATCCTCAAAGTCATTTCATCCATGACATCGACATACGCAAGTTCAAGTTCTTGTTTCCCAATCGTCATGACTGAATTAGCTTTTTTCCCTGCATCAAGCTCCTGAGTCCAATATGCCGACGGGATGGCGTAACCGCATATTGCGGCGTTTTTCACATGAAGGTTCAACTTTTTAGCGGATTTGTTTTCACATAAAAAATTGATTTCCAAATTGCCCGAGGTGTTGATTTTAAGGCTTGAAACGGTCAATTTGATAAGTTCGTTGTCGATAATTACCTTGTCTTTAAGCTGAAATTCCACGGCGTTTACAACCGGTTTGGTGGATGTTACTTCATTCTTCGTCCCGTCGTTGGAGGGTTTTTCTTTATTGTTTCCACAGGCGGTGAGCGATAGAATCATAGCGGCGGTAACTGCAATTATTAAGAATTTTTTCATAACTCCTCACTTAAATTAAGTGAAATGCTCCTTTCGGTTTTCATTTTTACAGTGAAATACATTCCGGACAATTCCTATATGCGGTATATTTTTTGACGATTTCGCCTCCCCCGATTTATGCAGAACAACACTGACCGAACCGCACCGAATCTTTTAACAAGGACAGAATTTGTATGATGAACCGCAGCTTTTTCAGGGTGCATACGGCCTGATTCAAAGACTGATATGCAACCCGAAATCATTATAATATCGTACCCTTTTGGTTGTCAATCGGCATTGTTTGTTGCGGTGTGATTTTTTTTGTGTCGGCACTAATCGGAGAATTATATGACGACCTCCGAACCTCAGCCGGAAGCGGAGGGGACGCTTGGAGAGCAATGTTGTCCGGTATGATTTAAAATGTAGGGGGCGATGCCGGCATCGCCCCGCTTTATGCGGGTAAATACATATAAACAAGCTCTTGTAAAGAGGGAAATAAGATGATAATATGCGGGTAGGGATAAGGGTTTTGGTTGAATTAAGGGAGGTTTATTATTATGACTGCTCAGCTGCTGCGCATAATCAAGGTTCTGCTCTCAATAATACTTACTGCGATTATGGCCAACTCGGGTCTTTGCCTGACTGACCTTATAAGGAATCCGGGAGCGCCGGCGCCTTCAAATTTGAGCATACCGGAGGAGAAAGTTATGGAACAGATTGCCGGGGATATCTATGTTTCTACAAACGGCAATGATGAAAACGACGGCAGTTTTGAAAGACCTCTTGCCACAATAGAGGGAGCAAGAGATAAAATACGCCGCATTAAAACGGAGACGGGTCTGCCTGCCGGCGGGCTTACCGTTTGCGTAATGGCCGGAGAGTATAATGTAAACTCTTTGGTTTTTGAGGACGCGGACAGCGGTGAAGAGGGTAAACCCGTAGTTTACCGGGCCTACGGCGACGGGGAGGTTATTCTTAACGGAGGTCTTACCCTTAATGCGGATGACTTTGAACCCGTGAAAGGCGAAGCAAGGGACAGATTAACTCTGAAAGTGCGCAAAAAGGTTATGCAAACAGATTTGACTGAATACGGCTTAACCGCTGCCGATTGGGGCAAACTTTATGCAACGGGCGCCTTTAACACTGCGAGAAAATACGACGGGGATGTTGTAGGTGCTGAAGCATGTGAGTTGTTTTTTAACGACAGCCGCATGACGCTTGCGAGATACCCGAACGGCGATACATATTTAAAAACGGGTGAAATTATTGATATCGGCGATTGCGGGGAATATCCTCCGCAAAACTACAACCCCGATTGGGGCAATATGCGCAACCCCCGGGGCGGAACTTTTAAAGTCGGAGAGAAAGTAAATAATGTCTACTGAACAACCA
>DCTF01000009.1 GCA_002329225.1 Ruminococcaceae bacterium UBA1447 | reverse complement strand
GAAGGCGAAACGCTCAGCAGAGCACGGGCGTTGGGCATAAATGTAATACTCGGCCAAAAGCCGGAAAACATTATCGGTGCTGAAATGATAGTTTTCACCGCTGCCCTCCTCAGCGACAATGTTGAACTGAAAGCGGCTCTGGAATCAGGAATACCTACATTTGAAAGAGCAAAACTATTCGGAGCCATTACGCAACGGTATTCAAACTGTATCGGAGTCAGCGGAACCCACGGTAAAACCACCGTTACCGCAATGCTCACACAGATAATGCTTGAAGCGGACTTTTCCCCCACTGCCGTAATCGGAGGAAAACTTCCCTTAACCGGAACCAACGGATTGGTCGGTAACAGCGAGCATATGATTTGTGAAGCCTGTGAATTCGCCGACACATTTTTAGAATTGTCGCCTGATAGGGCAATCATTTTAAATATTGACGCCGATCACCTTGATTATTTTAAGACGGTTGAAAACCTGATAGCCTCTTTCACAAAATTTGCACAAAAGGCTACCCGTCTTGTGATTTATAACGGCGATGATGAAAAAACATTTAAGGCGATTAGCCCTCTTAAGAATAAAAATCTGATTACTTTCGGAACAAAAGACGGCAATAACTATATAGCGAAAGAAATAACGTTAAAAAATTCTTATGCAAGTTTTGACATAATCCGGCACGGTAATTTCTTAGGTCGGTTACAGCTTGCCGTCCCGGGGCGGCATAATGTTCTTAACGCCCTTGCCGCAGTAGCCGCCGCCATGGAGTCGGGCGTGAATTTTGAAAGTTGTAAATCCGCCATTGAAAATTTCAGAGGGGCGGGAAGAAGATTTGAGTTTTTGGGCACATACAACGGCATTACAATAGNNTATGCCCATCATCCCGAAGAAATTAAGGTAACTCTGGAAGCCGCTAAAGAAATGGGCTATAAAAAGGTTTGGGCGGTTTTTCAGCCCTTTACTTTTTCACGTACCTCCATGCTTCTGAAAGAGTTTGCCGACTCGCTAAGCATTGCGGACAGGGTTGTAATGACCGAAGTGATGGGGGCGCGTGAGATCAACACTTACCATATTTACACTTATCACCTTGCCGAAAAAATTCCCGGCAGTGTTTGGTTTAAAACATTTGAAGAGGTTGCTTCTTACGTTGTTGAAAACGCAATAAGCGGAGATCTTGTTATAACGCTGGGTTGCGGAGACATTTACAAAGCGGCTAAGATTATGGTTAATTTGTTAAAAGACCGACAGGAGAAATGATCGGTTGAAAATATTAGGCTTGGAGGATAATCATGAGGTACAGAATTGACCGCCAAAATCATCTGGATTCCGACGTGTTTGAAATCAACAAACGACCGGGAAGAGCGTATTTTATTCCGTATTCCGAGAAAGAAACGCTGGTGACCACTCCCCTGTCTTCGGAACGCTACTCGTCCGATCTTGTAAGGGTTTTGTCGGGAGAATGGGATTTTAAGTATTACCGTAAAAAGTCGCTTATTCCTGAGGTTTTTGATACCGACACTCTGAAGTTTGACAAAATCAATGTGCCCTCAACCTGGCAAAGAGTCGGTTATGAACCGCCCGTCTACCTTAATACCCGCTATGAGTTTGAAACAAGACCTCCAAAACTGCCGGACGAGTTTTCCGCCGGTGTATACCGTAAATTTTTCACAGTGGATGATATTGAAAAAAAATATATCCTTTCATTTTTAGGTGTAATTCCCTGCATTGACCTTTATATAAACGGCGAATTTGCCGGTTACAGCGAGGGCGCCCATAACACAGCCGAGTTCGATATTTCCTCCTATTTAAAGTCAGGTGAAAATGAGCTTGTGGCAGTGGTGCATAAATGGTGTACGGGCACTTACTTGGAATGTCAGGATATGTTCAGGGAAAACGGTATATTCAGGGACGTACTCCTTTATCAGTTGCCTGATGTTCATATTAACGACTTCCGGCTAAAAACCGAAAAGACTAAAAACGGCTGGTCTTTGGATGTTCTGATTGAACTTGAAGGCAAGCTCGGCTTGAATGAGTACGAGTTGGCCCTTTCACTTGTTGACCGTTATACAGGGAAGGAAATCGCCGGTCAAACCCTTCCGGCCGCCAACACTACCGCTACAGTTTTACAAAGCCTGAATGTAAGTGAATGGAGTGCGGAAATACCCGTCGTTTATGATTTTTTCATTACCTTGCTCCATAAGGGAAATGAAGTCGAAACCCTGAGAAATATTACCGGTTTTAAGCAAATTAAAATTATTAAGGATGTTTTCACCTTTAACGATACAAAAATTAAAGTTAAAGGCGTTAACCACCACGATACGCACCCCGTAACCGGTTATGTTATGAGTTTTGCCGACCTTGAAAAAGACATTAAACTTATGAAGTCTTTGAATGTGAACGGGGTAAGGACTTCACACTATCCTCCGGACCCTCATCTTTTAGTGCTCTGTGATATTTACGGTTTATATGTAATAGATGAAGCGGATATTGAGACCCACGGTTGCGGTAGCCCTCCCCATTTTAGAATTAATCTTATCAGCAACAACGCTAAATGGATTCCGCGTTATGTTGACCGGGTAAGCCGAATGTACTACAGGGACAGAAATCACCCGAGTATTTTAATGTGGTCCCTGGGTAATGAAGCGGGCGGACACAAATGCCAGGATGCCTGCTATGAGTTTTTAAACGAATTCTGCCCCGAGATCCCTGTACACTATGAGGGCGTAATTCACACCCGCCGCCACTCTTACGATGTTGTGAGCGAAATGTATACAAGTACCGATGATATGATTAAAATTCTCAACGGTACAAGGGGCAGAAAGTATAAGAATAAACCCTTTTACCTTTGCGAGTATTGTCACGCTATGGGCGTGCCCCCCGGTGCTCTTGAAGAGTATTGGGATATTATGTATTCATCTGATATATTTATGGGAGGTTGCATATGGGAGTGGGCCGACCACGCCGTTTACCACAAGAACGGGCCTTTGAAATACACCTACGGCGGCGACCACGGCGAAAGAAAGCATGACGGCAACTTCTGCGTAGACGGCCTTGTTTATCCGGACAGGACTTTACATACCGGCGCGAAGGCCATGAAAGCCGTTTACAGGCCTGTCAGAGCATCAAAAAATGAAGACGGAAGTTTTACCTTTAAAAACACCAACTCTTTTAAAAACGCTGACTATATCTCAGTTAATTGGGAACTGCTGACTGACGGAGTTAGTGTGCAGTCCGGAAGTTTCGGTTTGGATATTGAGCCGCTGGAGAGTCAGATAATAAAACTTGACATAAATGATGATTTTGCGGACAACACCGACTTGCATATCAACTTCAGCTACTTTGACAAAGACGGCAATAACCTTGCCATTGAGCAGTTAGCGCTTAATGAAAGCAAAACAACAGTTCTTGAGACTGCGGATAGCGGCGAAATTGCAGTTGTTGAGTCATCCGAAAATCTTACAGTACGATTTTCCGACGGAAAAATTATTTTCAACATGGCTACCGGTATGTTTGAACGGTATTTGTTCCAAGGGCGTGATTTGATTTCACAGTCCCCTGCTGATTGCAAAGGTCCCGTTCCGAATATTTTCAGGGCCTTACTTGATAACGATGCGCGCATGAGAGACAAGTGGTTGAAGGCGGGTTATGAGNNGATATTTCCGCCGATTGTTTCTCTTTTATCTACACATCGGAAGACAAAAACGTTTGCGTAGAAGCCGAGTTTAACCTTATGCACAAGAGAAAGGTTCTTTACAAAGCAAGGCTCGTTTATAATATTTATTCTTCCGGTCTTATTAAATTAACTGCCGAATTATCCACCGTAAACGCTAATAGGTTCCCAACGGATATTCCCCGGTTCGGCGTAATGATTGAAATGCCGAGAGAGTTTGAAAACGCCGAATACTTTGCTTTTGGCCCTTATGAAAACCTCAACGATTTTAAGGCTCATACGACCCTCGGTATATATGAAAGCCGTATAAGAGATTTTCACGAGCCATATGTTAAACCTCAGGATAACGGCAACCGTTCATTTACCAGATGGCTTAAAGTCACCGATAACGACGGCCATGGGCTGATGTTCCTGCGTGACAAAGAGTTCTTCAGTTTCAGTGCTCATCACTACACACAAAAGCTGTTGCAGGGAGCAAAACACCAGGAAGACCTTACCGACCAAAATATAACCGCGATAAGCATTGACGGTTTTATGCGCGGAACGGGANNACGTCCAGTTGCGGACAGGACACTTTACCAAAATACAGAATTGATGCTGAAGACGGGCTTGAATTTTCCTTCTACATCAAACCTATAAAGCGGTAACGGTCATAACAGCATTAATTAAACTAAAAAGAACGCCTCGATTACTTTAAATCGGGGCGTTCGCTTATTAATTTGTTATTCAGTTCTTATCTTGTTTAAAAAACTGAGGTAAATAGTCTTTATGCGCCTGCTTCATTTCCTGAAAGCATTTATTGCCGGTTTCCCAATCGCCGACAAGGGGATGAAGTAAGAGAGCATTCATAGCGTCATCATCACAACCGCCGATACCGGCCTTAACGGTAAATTTTTCATACTCTTTTATGACGCGCATAAGGCCGATAATATGACGATTTTTAAAATCAGAAGTTTTAATCGGCACTGCACCGTTTTTTCCAACCACAGCGGCAACTTCTACGATATCATCGTCATCCATAAAATCCAGAGCGCCGTTATTTTTAATGTTGACTACATTAACAGTATTTAAATCATTTGCGATTGCATCTATCAGCGAAACGGCTGCGAGGGAATACTTATGGCCTCCTCTTTTGTCCAATAAGGCAGGTTTTTCGTCAAGTTTTTCATCGCTGTACATTTCAAGCAGGTCTTCCTCAATTTCCATACAAACCTGCGCCCTGCTCTTTTCTTCATTCTTCAGGTATTCAAGTTTGGCATTCCTGCCGTAAAAGTATTGCAGATAAGAAGACGGTAAGCCGCCGACTGCTTTAAGGCATTCTAAAGAAAAGCCGTCATCCTTGATGTTCTGCATCACTTCCGGAGTAAAGCCTTCGGCAATCATTTGAGGCAATATGTCTTTACCGCCTTTTTTTACCGATGTAATCCAACTTAAATGATTAAGGCCGAGGTAAGTAATATCACTATCCTCACCGCAGGCTTCTTTTGTATCATCAAGCATATTTATCGGCACATTGCAAAGACCTATGCATTTTACATTTGTATGGTTGAGAACATATTCGGTAATAATTCCGGAGGGATTTGTAAAATTGATTAACCAGGCATCAGGGCAAATTGCTTCAATACGCTTACAAATATTGCCGATTACCGGGATTGTCCTCACTGCCTTAAAAAAGCCGCCAATGCCGGTGGTTTCCTGCCCGATTAAATTGTATTTCAGAGGAATAGTTTCATCCAAATGTCTGGCGGGAAGTTTACCTACCCTTATTTGGGTAAGAACAAAATCGGCGCCTTCAAGAGCCTCATCAAGGGAATCGGTCATGAGCACTTCGCAATCTATCTTTGCCTTTTTAAGCATACGAACACAAAGATTGCCCACTATGGTTCTTTTTCTCTCATCAATATCCATCAAAGAGAGTTTCTTGAGTTTAAGGGAATCCTGCGCTTCTATAAAACCGTAAATCAATTCCGGGCAGTAAGTGCTTCCGGATCCGATAACCGCAACAGATATTTCTTTCATCTTCAACATCCTTTAAACATATTCCTGAAAAATCCAGTTTATACAGCCCACAACGGGAGGAACTTCCAACTTTTTAAAAATAAATTTTCGATTTGACATTGCAGTAGTTTTTTCCGCCATCATTTGAATATATTTGTCGGCCGGCAGCTTTGTGTGAATTGAGCCGGACAAAATAACCTCAATGGGTTCCGCATTAAATTTGAGCGTTTTTTCGTGGGCGGTAATCAACTGCGCTCCCCTCTCGGCCATTTTTTCCATAAGTTCAAGGGCAGCGGGGTCGGAATTGTTTGCAGCGATAAAGAAGATATCAATCAGGGTTCTTATATAATCATCAGCCGCCTCGGTTGCCAGGTTTTCAAGAGTACCGAGAAATTCCTCCCTTTCTTTTATGCCGAATTTTTCAAGAAAGAGTTTTGTCATTTCCGTCTTGTGTATAAACAAAAAGAGTTCATCGTAAATGGCATTGAATACTTTAAGGGCTATCCAGTGGCCGTTACCCACATCACCGGAAAAATCACCTAAACCTGCAAGCTGCAGCATAGTACCCTCATCATCGACGGCGTTGCAGCAAGTCCCCGTACCGCAATTATAGCCTATAGCGGAAGATGCGCTCGCTCCTGCCTTAACAACAATGAAGCCGTCATTAAAAATCTCAAAGTTTTTTAAGCCAAAATTCTCCAGCCTTTCCCGCATTGCATCATACTGAAAGGGATGATCTATCCCCGCAAGACCCATAAGCGTAAAACTGATATCTGAAACCTGAAGATCGGCTTTATCCAGTAACTCCGTCAGACCCTGCCAAATCAAATTTGACGCTTCATCAAATGAACCTTCATAGTTTTCGTGATTGGTTCCCGGCCCTTTGACGGAAAGCAAGATATTTTTACTTTCGTCAAAAAGTGCGTATTGTGTTTTAGTGCCTCCGCCGTCTACTCCGATAAAATAACTCATTTTCTAATTAACACCTCAATCAAAAAACTCATGACACACTTCTTCAAGACAGTACTTTCCTCTTTCAAACGGTTCCCTATCAATCCACATTCCGTTGGTAAAATCCGGAACGGCGACAGGGGTGCTTCCGAGAGCAACCGATTGCTCGGAAAGGCAGGTAATTGACATCCAGGTAACGGTATCGTAAACATCTATGGGCGGTTTTTTACCGGTCTGTAAAGCTTCCGCAAAAGCGCAAAGCACCAAATAGTCCATACCGCCGTGACCGCCCGCATGGATACCGTCTTTTGCATATTGTTTCCATAACGGGTGCTCGTATTCTTCACGATAGGGCGCAAAATCCTCCCACTCATGAACAGAGCTTACTTCGTCAATATATATACTTTGATTATCTTCCATATATATTCCTTTTGTACCCTGAATGCGGTAGTTACGTGAATACGGTCTCGGCGTTGAACAATCGTGAATAAGCATGATTGTTTCGCCATGGGCACATTTAAGCATTGTCGTTACAATGTCGCCCTGCTCAAAAACGGTATCAATGAGCTCGTGATCGGGCATATAAGTAAGAAGTCCTTGATGAAGCCCCCTTGCTTTGCTTGACATGGATACAAGGGACAAAATCCGATTACCTCGGTTAATGCCCAGGATTTTTGAAATGGGGCCGAGTTGATGTGTAGGATAAAGTTCACCGTTTCGGTTTATGAAATTTACAAGTCTGCCGTGCCTTGCCTCTTTTCCGCAAAGTATTTCATCGCGCAAGTCATGTTGGTAACCGCCCTGCATATGAACAATCTCGCCAAAAACACCTTGGCGGCACATATTAAACAAAGCCAACTCATTGCGGTCATAACAGCAGTTTTCCAGCATCATGCAGAATTTGCCCGTTTCTTCCGATGCACGAACCAATTGCCAGCATTCTTCAACAGATGCGGCGCCGCCGACTTCAATAGCCACGTCTTTACCGGCTCGCATTGAATCCACAGCAATTCTTGAGTGTGTAATCCAAGTAGTGCAGCATATTACCGCAGAAATATCTTTTCTCTCCAATAATTCTTTGTAATTCAGATACATGTCGGGAGTATTTCCCGCTTTTTCTTCAACTATTTTAACGCCGTTTTTTGCACGGTCTTCGTACTTATCACACACCGCTACTACTTCAATGCCGGGTATTGATACAAATTCGGCGAGCATACTGCTGCCTCGCCCGCCTAAACCTATCGCTGCACACTTAACATTTTTGACCTGCATTATATTTCCTCCAGTAAATTATTTGCNNTGCTATATAAAATTATAAACATATTACTCTTTATTTAAAGACTTTTTTAAAAATCGGTTGAATCTTGTTTAAATATGCTTTTATCATCAACGACAAAGAATAATCATATAGGATAAAAGCAACCGTACCCGTAACCAATAAAATCGGTATCGCATATACGCCGAACGTCTGAAACTCGTCAATCTCTAACCCCATAAGTCGAATCATTAAATAAANNTCTTTAACAACCACTCAGGGATAAAAGGCATTCTTTTTTCTATTATCGCCTTAAGAATCGGGTAATAACCGAAAAAGGCGGCATAAATTACCGCCACCTCTTTATTGGGAATAATCAGAATACCCAAGATGGCGGTTGAAGCATAAACGCCTAAGGCCCAAATTTTATTAATCTCTATAACTATTGGAATAATCAGTATAGCAGCCGCCGCAGGTACAGTATAGGTAAAAAGCGGAATAAGTGACAGCACAAACATAAGCGCTATCGAAACTGCGGCCGTAATACCGCCCAAAGCGGTTTTGGAGCTTATTTTCAAAAGGTTGNNCATCACCTCAACAGCAGGAAATTAAGTCGCCGCCAAAACATTCACAGCAGCAATCGGCACATATGAGTCCCGTACAAATATCACATGGATCACAGCAATTACAGCCCAGACAATCAGCATCATGTTTATGAGTTCTTGCGGTTTTATATCCTCCGCTCCTTGAAGAATATACATTGTTGAGCGCCGCTGCATATTCCCTGTTGTTCGGCTCCATTCTTACCGCCATTTCATAGTTCTTATACGCCTCCTCCATCCAGCCTTTCCTATGCTGAACAAAGCCTTTAAGGAAAAACCATTCGGCGGTACGGGCATTGGGAGGGATACCGTCAAGAAGCGTTTCGGCATCATTTATCCTGCCGCTATTCAAAGTATCTCTGATATAAGTGAACTCGGATTTACTGTAACCAAATTCGTTTTGTGAGAAATGATCAGCCCCGTAAGCACCCGCACTTTGACGGCCTGTAGCCTCATATATACTGCGGCCGGCAATTATCTCATCGTAGGCATCATCAATCTCTTTCATTCGTCTTTGCGCCATTTCTGAAAGAGGGTTGCCTTCATATTTTTCCTTACTGAACTTACGCGTCAAGTCTTTATATGCTTGCCGTACTTGCTCAATACTTGCGTTTTCGGGAACTCCCAGGATTTCATAAGGGTTGCTCATTACTTACTCCCCCGTATTTGCTTAAAACTTTATTTTGTGCTTGGTTCAGACCGTCATAGATAATGTTGGAGATAATATTACGATACCTCTTCACCGGTAAAAGTTCAAAAGCCAATGAAATTTCGCCTACCGTAGTTTCCAATATTCTTTCTAAACTGCTGCACAAGTCGGGCGAATTAATCTCGGGTGCAAAGGCATTAAAATTATCGTTTTCGCAATCTTCATGCAAATCATCGGCGGCATCAATCAAATATACCCAACGCCCCAGCATATAACCCAATCGGGACATTAATTCGATTTGCTCGGTATCGCTTAAATTATGACTGAAAATCTTGGAAAGTGCAAAGGCGGAAGGTTCCGCGGCGGCATCTACGCAAACGGCATCAGACTGAGTCTCCAAGGCCCTTTGGCGTGCAACGGAGTCTGAAACTATCTTATCAAACCCGGGTGCATTCTTCCTTGCTTTACGGTACATGCAGGCAACTATCGGTAAGANNAAATATAGGCCAATTTTTTTATTGAATGCTCGTCTTGTATATTATCCTTAATTTTAAAGAATGAAATAATAATTGCAAGGTCTGAAACACTGTTCAAAATATTTTCTTCTTTAACACAGGCACATTTTACCGTGGGGTTGTAAGAACAACACTTTTTAACAATTTCGGGGCAGTTATCAGCTAATGAAAGCCTCAGCAAAAGTAAAAAAGCCAGGTCATAACTCAAAAACAACTGAGCCAAAGGCGTATATCTTCTAGCCAAGTTTTTGCATAAGGAGCAGTACAGGCCTTTATATGTCTCGTATTCCTTGACCTTTAACTCCGCTTTGTTAATCCTGATATATCCGGTCAATTCCATAACCCCCGACATGGTGTACTACAATTCTACACCATGTTCAAACCTAAAAGATTAACATAGTGTAAATATTTAAATATTAATTCAACGATTATAAAATCGCTTCAATTCTACTCTTCTTCTTTCGCCTTTTTCAGATAAGGTGAGTTTTTCGGAATGACAAACTTTATTCCCTTTTCAATAATTTCAAACACACACTCACGGCTCATCAACTTCTCTCCGTCACAGTTGATAGCTGCAGGAGTATCCGATTGGATACGGATTTTTTTACCTCTGACAAAACGGGTCATTTCCCAATCCAAATGTAAGCCCTGTTTATACTTATTGACCAAAGTAAGCAATTTAAGTCGGCCCATGCTCTTTTTAACGATGATAAAATCAAGTAAACCGTCATCCGGAAGCGCAAGAGGGGCGGCCTTAAATCCGCCGCCGTACCACCTTGAGTTACCGGCTACACAAAACAACGTATTTTGTGTAAAGGGTTCTCCGTCGTCAATGGTGATAGTGAAAACATTGTTAAGCTTTTTGAAAAAGCAGTATAACATCGACACTACATAAGCGCTTTCGCCATTTAACAGAGGCAGTTTTTTAAAGGTGGCCTGATTTGCGTTTACTTCAGCGTCAAAGCCCATAGAGCATTGATTAATTGCGATCAAATCACCGCATCTGATTAAATCCAGGGTTCTCACAACACCGTTTACCAGGCCGTCCATATCCATAAACAGTTCTTTTGAGCCAAACAGCCTGATAAAGTCATTCCCCGACCCGAGGGGAATAATGGCCACCTCAACGTGCGGAAAACCGTAGGCACCGTTTACAATTTCAAAAAGAGTGCCGTCCCCGCCACAGGCATAGAATCTCATTGGTTCATTTGATTCTGCAGCAGTTTTTTTAACAAATTCAATGCCCTCACCGGGTGCAGAGGTAAGATGAATCAGATAATCCAGATTATTCTTACTGAAATAGTCCTCAATCTTCGGAACAATGACTTGAGCTGCACGGCCTTTTCCGGCGGCGGGGTTAACAACGAATACATGTTTCATATCTATTCCTCCCACTTAAAATACATATATGCCTGACATTTTATCATACCGTTATACAGCTTTCTCCTTCGGTCCGCCTTTCGTCCGAATGAGGACTCAAAGGT
>DCTF01000060.1 GCA_002329225.1 Ruminococcaceae bacterium UBA1447 | reverse complement strand
TTTTAATCGGCAATTTAGTAAACCCGCCTTTGGAGCCCTTTGTACCCGAACCTGAAATAGTTGAACCTTACACGGGGCCGACCGTGACCATCGCCCAAAACGGTCAAAGCGAGTACAAAATTATCCGTGGTCAAAACTGTTCCCCGTCGGAAAAGTATGCGGCCGAAGTTCTTCAGGAATACCTCCGTCAGATAAGCGGAGTAACCATTCCGATTTTCACCGATGTTGAACCCTCAGCGGAGAAAGAGATAGTTGTGGGCCGCACCAACCGTGAGGGAGTTACCGGCTACACCGTTGACAGAGCGTCCCTCGGTGATGAGGGACTGACCGTCAAGACCGTAGATAAGCGTGTTGTTATTGCCGGGGGTGAAAAACGGGGAACCCTTTACGGCGTATTCGCCTTTCTTGAGGAGGCTCTGGGTTGCCGTTGGTTTACCCCTACGCTCATTCACATACCTCAAGCATCGCAAATAAAAATCCCGGCCGAACTGAACTTCACGCAAAAACCCTATTTTGAGTACCGTGAAACTAACTGGACGAATGCGTATGATAAACTTTACAGTATTGCGAACCGCATTAACGGCAGTTTTAGAACATTGTCCGAAGAACAGGGAGGAGTTGCGTGGAATTATCTGACCTTTGGCCATACCCTTGTTAATTACTTTATGCCTCCCTCAAGGTATTTTGATGAACATCCGGAATACTATGCCCTGGGTGTGGAAACAGGTGAAAGAACATCTGCTCAACTCTGCCTTACAAACCCCGATGTGCTTCAGATAGTAATTGAAAGAGTTAGGGAGTTGCTTGAGGCAAACCCCGGCGCCGGTCGAATAGTTTTCCTCGGTCATGAAGACAATATGAATTATTGCGTTTGTGAAAACTGCAAGGCGGTGGACGATTACGAGGGTTCTCAGGCGGGCACGATGATTCGTTTTGTCAATGCCGTTGCGGATGCATTTAAGGATGATTATCCCGATGTGGCGTTTGAGACCTTTGCTTATACCTATACCCAAAACCCGCCCGCCCACACGGTTCCCCGTCCCAACGTTATCGTTCGTCTTTGCTCTATAAGCTGCTGCTTTGCTCACCCTATTGACGATCCCCTGTGTATAGAAGACTCGACAAATAATATAGCTTTCTATAAGGATCTCAGAGCCTGGAAAAAGATCTGTAACCGACTGTATATGTGGGACTACACGACCAATTTTGCCCACTACGTCGGACCTTGCAATAACTTCGGTGTGCTGCAAAGGAATGTACAGATTTTTAACGAGAATAATGTTAAAGGCGTATTTGAACAAGGCAACCACACGGCGCACGAATCCAATGCGGAATTTGCCGACCTCAGATGTTATTTGATTAGCAGGTTGCTCTGGAACCCGTATCTGGATTATGATAAGACCATGAACGAGTTCTTAAAAGCCTATTACGGTGCGGGTTGGCAGTATGTTCGGGAATATATTGATATGACAATCAAACATACCGGCAAATACGGCTTCCATACGAGCATTTACAGAAGAATGCACTACCCTGGAGTATTTATTTTGTCGCCTAAACAGGTCGTGTACTGCAACGATTTGTGGGCAAAGGCCGCCGAACTTGCCGAAAACGAGACTCATCTGCGCCGGGTCAGAATGTCCGAACTCTCCTGGCGTTACTGGAAGGCCTGTAACAAGCGCTCCGAGTTTTCCCGCTTAAGATCCAAAGAGGAATGGCGGGCAGGACATGAGGCCTTGTACAATGATTATCAAAAATACGGTATAATACGCTGTAGTGAAGGAAACTATTTTTCTGCTAACCCCGATTTCTACAGCACTCCGGATAAATGGCGTTAATCAGAAGTTACATCTCATGATGTGATAATAATAAAAAAACAGAAGGATGTGGAAAAATGAATTTCTTACCAAGCAAACGGTTGATTAAGGCGTTAATCTCTTTTATTTCCGCCTTAGTGCTTTTAATCGGCAATTTAGTAAACCCGCCTTTGGAGCCTTTTGTACCCGAACCTGAAATAGTTGAACCTTACACGGGGCCGACCGTGNNCCGTCGGAAAAGTATGCGGCCGAAACTCTTCAAAACTACCTCCGGCAGATAAGCGGCGTAACAATTCCGATTTTCACCGATGTTGAGCCTGCTTCGGATAAAGAGATAATTGTGGGGCGCACAAACCGCGAGGACAGCGGGGAGTACGCAATTGACAGAGCCGCTCTCGGTGAAGAGGGGCTGACTGTAATGACACTCGGCGAGCGGGTCGTAATTGCCGGGGGTGAAAAACGGGGAACTCTTTACGGTGTATTCGCCTTTCTTGAGGAGGCTCTGGGGTGCCGCTGGTTTACATCTACGCTCATTCACATACCTCAGGCATCGCAGATGAAAATTCCCGCCGAACTTAACTTTACACAAAAACCTTATTTTGAGTACCGGGAGACGGACTGGATAAGCCCGTATGATAAGCTTTACAGTATGGCAAACCGCTTAAATGCCAACGGTTACAGACAATTGTCTGAAGAACAGGGCGGAGATTTTGGCTATGTCGGAGGTTTTTGCCACACTCTCACAACAAGCATTATGAACCCCTCAAAATACTTTGACGAACACCCGGAATATTACGCTTTGGGTGCGCGAACAGGAGTAAGGTCGCCGGATCAGCTCTGCCTTACCAATCCCGATACTCTCCGTATTGTAATTGAAGAGGTCAGGGAACTGCTTGCGGCGAATCCCGGTAGAGGTCCGATAGTTTCTCTTACCCAGCACGACAATCAAAACTACTGTGTTTGCGAAAACTGCAAAGCGGTGGATGATTACGAGGGTTCCCACTCGGGCACTATGATTCGCTTTGTCAATGCCGTGGCGGATGCGCTTAAAGATGAGTATCCGAATGTGGCATTTGATACCTTTGCCTATCAATATACCCGCAAGCCTCCCGCCCATGTCGTTCCCCGTCCGAATGTTATAGTCCGCCTCTGCTCTATTGAATGCNNGCTGAATGACCTTGACTGCAAAGAAAATGTAGACTTTAACCGTGATCTGACAAATTGGAAAAAAATCTGCAACCGTATATACATCTGGGACTACACGACAAATTACGCCCATTTTGTCGGACCTTTCAACAACTTCGGTGTGCTGCAAGAGAACATGCAGTATTTTGCCGAAAACAATGTCAAGGGCATATATGAAGAAGGCAACTATATGGCCTCCACTTCAAATGGGGAGTTCGCCGAACTCAGAGCTTATTTATTGAGCAGGCTGCTTTGGAACCCGTATCTGGACTACGACAAGATCATGAACGAGTTCTTGAAAGCCTATTACGGCCCCGGCTGGCAGTATGTTCGTGAATATATTAATATGACTATTAACCAAAGCGGTAATTGCGGTAAGCATATGTACATCTATATCGGTATGACTGAAAAAGGAGTCTTCAAACTGACGGATAATCAAATAGAGTACTGCAATGACCTGTGGTCAAAGGCTGCCGAGCTTGCTGAAAATGAAACTCAGTTGCGAAACATCAAAATGTCCGAACTNNCGAACTCTCCTGGCGTTACTGGAAAGCCTGCAATATGAAATCTGAATTTTCCCGTTTAAAACTCCGTTGGAAATCTGAAAATGAGGCGTTGTATAATGACTATCAAAAATATGGAATAACCCGCTGTAGTGAAGGCAAGCTTTTTTCCACCACCCCAAATTTCTACAGAACTCCGGACAAATGGCGTTAATTAAAGGTTGCACCTCATGAGAGTGTGAAAAAAATAAATTTCAGAAGGATGTGGAAAAATGAGTTTTTGGCCAAGTAAACGTCTGATTAAGGCATTGATATCTTTTATTTCCGCCGTAGTAGTTTTAATCAGCAATTTAGCGAATCCCGAACCCTTTATACCCGAGCCTGAAATAATCGAACCCGTAGTGGGGCCGACCATGATTATCGCTGATAACGGGCAAAGTGAATACAAAATTATACGTGGGCAAAACTGCTCTCCCTCGGAAAACTATGCGGCCGAAGTTCTTCAGGACTACCTCCGGCAGATAAGTGGCGTAACCATTCCGATTTTCACCGAT
>DCTF01000051.1 GCA_002329225.1 Ruminococcaceae bacterium UBA1447 | reverse complement strand
CGCACTTGACTTGACAATTCATCAGGTAAACAAGTCGTTAAACCTCACTGCGGTTACCGAAATCGAGGAAGTGCTGTATAAACATTGGGTAGACAGCCTTTCTCTTTTTTCGGTTATTGACCCGCCGCAGGGAGGTAAACTCATAGATGTCGGCACCGGAGGGGGCTTCCCCGGCGTGGCGGTGTTTATTGCCCGGCCGGATTTATCCGTAACACTTTTAGATTCCACAAAAAAGAAACTGACTTTTATAGAATCCTCCCTTGAACAATTGGGTCTCAAGGCTCAAATTGTTCACGCACGGGCGGAAGAGGCCGTCGGGAATGCCTGTTATCGTGAAAAATACGATTTAGCTGTGGCAAGGGCTGTCGCGCCCCTGAATCGCCTGACGGAATACTGTCTGCCCTTTGTGCGCCCGGGTGGGCACTTTGTCGCCATGAAAGGCGCAAATGCAAAAGCGGAGCTGGGAGAAGCAAATACCGCAATCCGTATTTTGGGAGGAAGTCTGAAAGAGATTAAAAACCTTAACTTGCCCCTTGCAGGTGAAAGAAACCTCATTTTGATAGAACATTCCGCCCCTGCTCCGGCAAAATACCCCAGAGCATCGGGGATTATAAGCAAAAAGCCGTTGTAGACTAAAAAGAGAACGTCCGCTTCAATGCTGCTGTCGAACAAGAAAAAGAGCCTTTCGAGGCTCTTTCGTGTTTTTTGTCGGCTTTTTAGCTAAAAAGCGTTAAGCAAAAGGATGGGAGGTGTCTGAAAATTGATGATGTTTCACGTGAAACATCATTACAATCCTATTATTTTCTTGATTTAAGTATAAGTTGTGATATAATTTTGTTCGTTAGCTGCAAAAAATGCTAAAAAATCTGAAAAGAGGCAAAAAAGTGGGCAAAACTGTAGCAATTGTTAATCAAAAGGGCGGAGTAGGCAAAACTACCACCGCAGTTAATCTTTCGGCAGTTCTTGGTGCCAAGGGATATAAAGTGTTATTGGCCGATGTGGATCCCCAGGGGAACTCCACCAGCGGTCTTGGCATAAGCAAAAATAAGCTGAACAAGAGTGTCTATGACGTTCTTGTGGAATCGACGCCTGCCGCTGAAGTAATTATACCCAGCGCATTTTTGAATGTTTGGCTGTTGCCCGCCAGTATGAATCTGGCAGGTGCGGAAGTACTGCTCTACGATATGGAGCGGCGGGAGTCGCGCCTTAGACTTGCCTTGGCGGCGGTAAAAAATGATTTTGATTTTATTTNNGGACTGCCCCCCCTCTTTAGGGCTTATTACCATAAATTCTCTTGTGGCGGCGGACACCTTTCTTGTGCCTATACAGTGCGAATTCTATGCCTTGGAGGGTCTGTCCCAGCTTATGACTACGGCAAGGCAGGTAAAGCGTCTTTATAACCCGCTAATCGACGTGGAAGGCGTGCTTTTTACCATGTATGACGGCAGACTGAATCTTACAAATCAAGTTGTGGAAAATACGAAAGCGTTTTTCCCTAAAAAGGTGTATTCAAATGTAATTCCGAGGAATGTTCGCCTGTCGGAAGCTCCCAGCTTCGGCAGACCCATACTGTACTATGACAGCACATCCAAGGGAAGCCTTGCTTACGAAGCTGTAGCAGAAGAATTTCTAGACATGAATCCTGAATTTCGGCGTTAGAACAGGGAAAGTCGTATCATTGCGGAAAGGAAGATGGTAATGGCAGCTAAAATTGGCGGTTTGGGACGGGGATTGGATGCCCTCTTTCTGGATAATACTTTGGAAGGGAGCGGTTCATCGTCCCGGGTTCAGCTCAAACTGACCGAAATTGAGCCGAACCGTAATCAGCCGAGAAAAGTCTTTGATGATGATAATCTTGCCGAATTGGCGGAAAGTATAGCCCGGCACGGCGTATTGCAGCCTCTTTTAGTTCGTCCCAGAGCCGAGGGAGGCTACCTCCTGGTTGCGGGGGAACGCAGATGGCGGGCGGCAAGATTGGCGGGACTATCTGAAGTGCCTGTAGTTATACGGGAACTCAGCGATGAAGATGCTGCGGTATTTGCCCTTATTGAAAACCTCCAAAGGGAGGATTTGAACCCTGTCGAAGAGGCTTTTGGCTTTCAGCAACTTATTGAAACCTATTCCCTCTCTCAGGAAGAAGCGGCAAAAAGGGTGGGCAAGTCCCGTCCGGCGGTGGCAAATGCGGTCAGATTGCTCAAATTGCCGGAAAAAATTCTCGCTTGGGTGGCGAGCGGTTCAATTTCGGCCGGACACGGCAGGGCGTTGCTCGCCTTTGAAGACGAAGAGAAGATGCTTGAAACTGCGGAAAGAATTATTAAAAAAGGCCTTTCCGTGCGGGAAACGGAGCGGCTTGCCAACGCCGCAAACAGGGGCAAAGCGCAAACGGCCAAAGTTAAGCCGAGGCGGGAAGCCTATTATGACGAGGTGGAGTTGGCACTTACCGAGGCCCTTGGCAGAAGAGTAAAAGTACAGTGTTCGGCAGGTAAAAGCGGCGGACATATGGAGATAGACTTTTTTGACCGTCAGGATCTTGAGAAACTTGTCAAAGCCCTTTCAGTGTGGGAAGATTAACTATATATAGTGTTTTAGATTTACATAACCACTATATATGGCGGAATATTAAGAATGGTGGAGATTAATAATGCTTGATATCAGAGTTGTTCGTGAAACCCCGGAAAAAGTGAAGGCCGCTATGCGCAGCCGCAAAAAAGATATGGACTCCGTTGTGGACGAAGTGCTTGCAATCGACTCCAAACGCAGAGAACTTATGACACTGACCGACGAGATGAAGCGGGAGCAGAATGCCGCCGGTAAGGATATTCCCCGTATAAAAAAAGAAGGCGGCGATGTATCCGTCCTCATGGAGAGAATGAATTTTCTAAAAGAGCAAATTAAAAGGAATGACGGAGAAATTTCGGACTTAACCGCCCGTCAGGACGCCTTGATGTACGAGTTTCCCAACATTCCTCATGAAAGTGTGCCGGTAGGCGAAACCGATGAGGATAATGCGGAAATTTCCAAATTCGGCACGCCCCGGGATTTCGGCTTTGAGCCGAAGCCCCACTGGGAATTGGGGGCAGCTTTAGGTATTCTTGACCCGGAAGCCGCCGCAAAGGTTACGGGGGCAAGGCTTCACTTTTATAAAGATGCCGGAGCCCGTTTGGAGCGCTCTATAATTAACTTCTTCCTCAACACCCATACGGCAAACGGTTATACCGAGGTTTTTCCGCCGTTTTTGGTCAACCGCGCCTCCATGACCGGTACCGGTCAACTGCCCAAGTTTGAAGAGGATGCCTTNNCGGAAGTGCCCGTTACAAATATCCACAGGGACGAAATACTCAACGGCGATGACTTGCCCCTTTGTTACTGCGCTTATTCCGCATGTTTTCGTGCCGAGGCGGGCAGTGCGGGCAGGGATACAAGAGGGCTTATCCGTCAACACCAGTTTAATAAGGTGGAGCTTGTTAAGTTTACAACTCCGGAAGATTCCTATGATGAGCTGGAAAAACTCACCGAAGATGCCTGCCGTGTTCTGGAGCGTCTGGAACTTCCCTACCGTGTAGTCTGCCTGTGTACCGGGGATTTGGGCTTTTCTTCCGCAAAAACTTACGACATTGAGGTTTGGATGCCTTCCTACGGCAGATATGTGGAAATATCATCATGCTCAAACTTTGAGGATTTCCAGGCAAGGCGCGCGGCTATCCGCTTTAAAGGCGAAAAAACGGAAAAGGCCCGCTTAATACACACTCTTAACGGCTCCGGTGTTGCGGCGGNNGTTCCGAAGGTCTTGCGGGATATGATGGGGATGGACGTCATCAGATAAATAAGAAAGCCTGTCTTTTTACTGAACAATCAATAGAAACAAAAAACAAGCGGCGGATTTCTAAGATTCCGCCGCTTGTTGTATTTCTTCCTTTTCTTCGGGAACATGCACAGGACTGCCTCGCTTTTTCTTAATGTAAAAAAACAGCCATATGAACAGTGCTGTTGGAATACTTGCCACTGCAATCCCTACAAGAAACTCCATGGGGATATAGTCATAAAGACCGTCGCCCAAAACGGTAAACAGTGCAACGCGGGGCATAATCCCGATGACGGAAATCAAAAAGTAAGGCAAAAAACCCATGCCCGAAGCGCCTAAAAATAAACTCACAAAATCTATGGGAAAAGTGGGCAGAGCGCGAACCGCAAACAGGAATGAAAGCTTGTTTTTTTCTTTGGCGTTCATGAGCTTTTCCGCCCATTTTTTGCCTCTGATTTTCTTCTCAACAAAGGCGCCTCCGAGAAAGCGGCCCAGCCAAAAGGTTACCGTCACCTCAAGCATAATGCCGGCTAAGTTAATTAGCAAAGCAAGAGGAGTGTTAAAAGCCATTCCGGTGTAAATATAAACGATTGAGGCGGGCACAATAAAGACAAGGCCCTTAACAAGATAAATACCGAGTACGGCGCCTATGGCAACCCCCAAGCCGGATGCGGCGGCAACTACCGCACGTACATCCAGGTGAGTAAGCCTATGATAGTTTGTAACGGCAAGAATAAAAAGAGCCGCCGCCAAAACAACACGCAGTGCCACAAGCAGGTATTCAATTAAAAGGTTTTCGTCTTTGATTTTCATTTACAGCTCTCCGGGTTTTGTTTGTTGCAGCGGCGTTCAACCGCGTAGGGCGGCGTTTAAATCAATAAGTGCCATATTAAGTAAATCTTTAACATTATGTTCTTTCCCGGAAAGGGTGCTGACGGCGGCTACAATTTCAAAAAAGCGCATCTGACCGTCGGGAGTGAAGGCGTAGTTTCTTGACTGCAGTTCAATTAAATCGGCAAGCTGTCTGGCCCTGTCATAATCAAAGTCTTCCAAAGCAACCAAGGTAATGTCTCCCGTGTAATCACCGGCATAAACAAGACCGGGTAATTTCCTCTCTGAAATCACTATTTCAACAACTTCCCGTCTGAAGTCCGCCGCCTCTTTTCCTGCTTCTCCTGCAAAGTCTTTATAGGCGGAAAGGATTATGGAAAGGGGGCGGTTTTCCAACCGGCTGCGGCGAAAACTTTCATTCATTATTCTTGTAAGATCGACGGGATCGTGGAAGTCAATTTCCTTATCAGGCTCAGGCTCTGTTTCAGTCAACTTTTTCAGCAATTCGATGACATATATCTCCTTTCCGATTACTCTGGGTACGGCGGCCACCCAAAAGGAGCTGTCCGGCTTTTCTTCAATTTTGAAGAAGGGTTTGTTTTCCAGATAAGCTTTTCGGCTTATGCAGTTGTCGCACATTCTGCCATTTTCCCAAAAGTCATAACAGGTTTCCGTCTTTTCCGGGTTAGGCTGATGCATAAGCGTCCAAGCCTTTTGAGTTCGAGGGTCTACCACCCGAACAGCGTCAAAGAAATCCGGCAGCACATCGCTTACTCTATGCATTTGTTCAGATATATATTCTATTGCCCTTCCTCCGGAAAGGGAATGCGGACTGATACTTTGGGCGTCGCCCAAATTTTTAATATATTCACTGGGGGTTATGCCGGTAATCTTTTTAAATACGGTAGAAAAATGGTTTTGATAAGCAAAGCCCACGCTGTTGGCAATTTCAATAAGGCTGCGCTCGCCCCGAGCCATGAGCTCTTTGCTTTTTTCTACTCTTACGGAGTTTATATTATCTGCTAAAATAAGCCCGGTTTCTTTTTTTATCATGGAAGAAAGGTAGTAGGTGCTTAACCCCGTATGTTCACCCAGAACTTTCAAAGTTATCTTTTCGTCATAATGCTCATCAATATAATCAAGCACCTGTTTTACGGCTTTCGAATAGGACTGCATTCTACCGAGGTTAACCGTTCGTGCATAGTCATATATAGCTGCCTTGGTTAAGTTAAACAGGTCTAAAACATTGTTGCTCTTTCTGACTTTTCGGATAAACTCATCAACCATGTCAAGAGTCTTGTAATAGGGCGAACCGGATTCTATTGCGATAAAACAAGCCATAACGCCTAATTTAATGTAATTATACTTGAGGGATCGAAGATAGCTTTTAGAGTCTAAGTGATGGGTAGGGATAGCGCCATGAGGCAGCTGCTCCAGAACTTTTTCAAAAAGATCCGGATCTCCGGTGCGGATTCCGTCTTTAAATTTTAAATAATCTTCATATCGAAGTTGTCGTACGGGGAAGGTTGCATCGAAATCCTCAATCACAACATCTGGCTGCTCATCCTCGCTGTATTCAATGTTCTCAGAGGGTTCACCCCGTAAAAAAGAGGTAAAACTAACACCGTTAAACACGCTGTGTACAAGGGCGACAAGACTCTCGCCGATTGCGTTGATTTTTTCAAAACTGCGTACAGGAGTGCGGCGGAGAATACTTAAAACTGCCTCCCTCTCATTCCCGCCGGGATTAATAAGGTCAACAAGTTTTTCAGCCTCGTCACCTACGGGAGTCCTCAACAGAATAAGCTGTGTTACAAAAAGGCCCATGCATTCTCCGTTTTGACAAATCGGGACAATGGCACAGAGAATATTTCCTTCCGAGGCATAAATGTAAAGACTTTTTTCGTCGGTGTCCTGACTCAGGAGTTGTAAAAGGAATTGAGTCAATTTGCCGGTGCCGAGGCTTAAAAAGTCGTTAGCTGTTGTTTGAGAAGGGCGCACAGCAACAATATTCAGTTCTTTACCGAAACACATGGCGCCGATTCCTGTAGACCTGCAAAAAGTGTTTAGAACCCGGTAGACTTCATCCAAATGATTTTGCATGTTTTCACCGCCTGTTCGTAAAATAAGTGTGAATTGCAACTTTTTTTAAAAATATACTTATTTATAGTATTATATTATACATAATANNATTTATTGCGGTTAATCATGAACTCTGCGGCAACGTCGGTAGGCGACGCATCTTTTTTAGCCGGAGTCGTGAAAATACAACAATTAAGAGTCGTATGTTTCCTCAAGCACTTATATAACATAAAAAGCGGCTTAAATCAACAACTTGCCACAACTTCTTGTAAAAATTCGCAAGTATTTGTAAGCGAGTGGACGCTTTGGGTTGTATAATCGAGGAGATGTTTAATGGGGGCGGTTCCCAACTCGTCCAAACGGTTGGCGGTTTTGTTTAGTTTCGTTTAATTGTCTAATATTACAACATAATTAACCGTTCCCGAATTTTCTTCAATCTACTATGAGCTACGAGGTGTGCAGAGCAGATGAGAGTACTTATAAACACAAATGAACAGATTTCCGCCGCTATGCTGGAAAGGCACTTTCAAGCCAGCGGGCTTAGTGCCGAAGTTACCTCCGCTCCTAATGATATGATGGCGGTAATCGGCACGGCGGTCAAAATGGACCTGGTGGCCCTTTATGCTGATGATATCGATAATGAAGCGCTCGTCTCTTTTTTTCGCAGCGTCGGTTCAGTCGGGAAGATTTTATTTGTAAAAAAACAAAACATCTCTGAAGTGAGCCTTGAACTTGAAGAACAGCTTGACGAATGCTTTACTCTGCCTCTGGACTCCGGCGACCTCATGTTCAGGCTTAGACGGATGTTCAGACATAGGGATGCGGGGGAATCCGCCGCTACTGATTCTGAAGAAAGGACTCCGCTCAAAGAAGCGGAACCGGCAATGCCTCTGTCCGTCGATTTTTCTGCCCCGCCTGCGGTACAGCCTCAAACGGCTGCAGCGTATCAAGTGCCGGTCTATTCTCCGCCCTCCTCCGTTCCGGTCGCCGAAGCTCCAATGCAGCAGCAGGTACAGTATCAACCCGCTTATGACTCGCCCCGTGTTCAACCTTTTCAAACTCCTCCGGCTCCTGTAGCGCCTCCGGTGCCCGTAACCCCGATAGCTCCGGCAGTACAGACAGCCCCGGCAATACAGGCGACACCGACAACACCGGTGAAACACCCGAGGACAAAGCCATCGTCTTCACCTATGAACTGGATGCTACCAAGGTAGACGGCAAAAACACCTCCACCAAATTGCAGGGCGCTCAGTTCGTTCTGCTGAATGCCGATGCAAGCAAAGTTGCGAAGATTACCAACGGCAAATTTGACGGTTGGCAGAACATTCCCGCAGCCGGCCCCGGCGGCGTAATAACCTGGCCTGCAGATTCCATCCTTACCTCAGCTGCAGATACCGGCTTGTTCTCCGTTACCGGCTTGGATGACGGCACTTACAGACTGCGCAAAATCGTGGCTCCCGCCGGCTATAATCTGTTGACAGCCGATATCGTTGTGATTATTACCGCTACCACCGCCAACGGTCAAACCTGGAACGGCGTGCCCGGCACTGCTCTGACCCATCTGGCAGTTACCGCTGACGGCGTTGCCGGTACTGCAGATATCACCACCGGTATTGCCGCGATTACCATCGCCAACAACGCAGGTTCCACCCTGCCCGAGACCGGCGGCATCGGTACCACCCTGTTCTACATTGCAGGCGCTGTTTTGGTTCTTGCTGCCGTTGTGCTGCTCGTAACCAAAAAGCGTATGAGATACGCTGAGAACTAAGAATTCATCATACACATAAAGAAATAGCCAAATTTGTTGCAAACCGGGGAGGATTCTCCTCCCCGGTTTGCGGCAGTAAGGAGAGCCTTGCTTGAAGAAAAATGCAAATAAATTCATAACGATATTTTTAGTTCTGATTCTTCTTGCAGGGCTGTCTTTACTGTTGTACCCTACCGTCAGCGACTATTGGAACTCCTTTCACCAAACCAGAGCTATTGCCTCATATGCCGAAGAAGTGGCGCAGATGGATGATAATACATATGAGAGGATATTGGCGGATGCACATGCCTATAATAAAGCCTTGATTGCCAACAGTGCCCGCTATCATCCTACCGATGAAGAACGTGCGGAATACCGAAATCTGCTGAATATTGCCGGTACCGGAATGATGGGCTATATTGAAATCCCCGCTATTGAATGTTCACTGCCTCTTTATCACGGCACGGATGAGGCGGTTTTACAGATTGCTATCGGTCACATTGAAGGTACATCTCTGCCCGTGGGGGGAGAAAGCACCCACTGCGTTGTTTCCGGCCATCGGGGACTTCCGAGTGCAAAACTCTTCACAAATCTGGACAGATTAGCGGTGAGCGATATTTTCACCATCAGGATATTGGACGAGGTACTGACTTACGAGGTAGACCAAATACTGATTGTAGATCCTCCGGATATCAAAGATTTAAAAATTGAGCCCGGCAAGGACTACTTTACTTTAGTCACATGCACGCCTTACGGTATTAACACCCATCGGCTTTTGGTGCGGGGGCATCGGATTGATAACTTGGCAGATTATTCATCGGTTCACGTAACGGCGGATTTAATTCAAATTGACCCTCTCCTGGTAGCACCCGCCGTAGCCGTACCTATTTTGTTGTTCTTTTTGATTGCTCTTGTTGTTCCCAGAAAATCCTCTAAAAAACGGCGATGACCCCACGGTTGCGTTATTAAAGACACATCCTCCGTCATTTGGGCAGTGAGCGCCCAACGATGGAGGATATCAATTTTATTGGTCGTATAATGTTTAGTTTGTTCAGACAGTAGCGGAAGAGTTTATGTGGTTCTCAAATTTTCACTGATTTGCTGAAAGAAATCAGTCCCCCAAACTTGTAATGAGGCTTGATTACGGATAAACGGTAAAACATCTTCCTTTGCTTGCGTGTAATTGATGGCTGCAAAGCGGGTATTCAGGTGTTGTTTCAACAGCTTCAACGAAAAACTGTCGTCAGGTTTAATATAACCGCTTTGCTGAAGGCGTGATTGCAGGTGCGCTAAGTTTACAGGTGTGTTTTGGGATATAAAAAAGACATAGTCATACAGGTCGCGCCCTTTAACTCTGTTATTCCATGCTCTGCAAAGTACTGCATGAATCTTACCGGCAAACAGGGACGGAGCATCATACAGCGCCACTTCATAGGGGGAGGGAAGGAGCCTGTATTTATGTTCAAACCCTGCGTAATCGGGCGGGTTGGTATCCACCTCAAACTTGATTCTGATTTTCTCTCCGGCATGGACACCGGGGAGCGCCTCATAGCCATAGAAAAGCAGTAAGTGTTCTTTTGTGTTGCCTTTCAGAAAAGCTGACTGTATTCGTGAAGCACCGCTCTTCACCTTCTCGCTGATATCAACATGAAGCCCGAAGGCGGCCATCTCTTTTTCCAGAATAGGGAAAAATGCGCTCAAATCATAATCTTCCTTACCCGTCTTCAAGGAAAAGTCCAGATCTTCCGAAAATCTGTCTAAACCGTAAAAAATGCGCAGTGCAGTGCCGCCATAGAAAGCTGCATCTTTAAAAAAACCCGCTCTGGAAAGACCGCAAAGCACCATTTCCTGCATAATCTCTTTGATTGCATTTTTCTTGTCAAGTTGCGGATAATCCTCATAAGCCCTCAGCATCTGTTCAATAATCGTATTCAATTTGCCCTCCTCAAGTATCTGATCAGCAATCTGTGGTTTGCGGTTTTGTAAAGTTCGGCAACGTTTATCAACTTTTCCATATTAAGCCGTTCAAAAGCATCTCGGTCAATTCTCAGGTCACTGAACAGCAAATCTTCAAAAGCGAGGAGATTTGTTACAGGGGGTACGATATAGAGCTTGTCGCAAATTGCCTTTTCCGGCTCGGCAATAAAAAAGATATGGTTTCCTTCCTTAATAATCTTAATACCGAACGGGTAGGCGGACTTGGGAACATCTCTATAGGTAAATAAGCCGAAAGCCGTTTCAAATTGCTTTCTCTTCTTTTTGTCATAGGTGGCAGAGGTATAGGTATAGACCGCCTCGGGTATCAATTCCCAGTAGGACAAGGCATAGTCAAAGGACAGATACGAGGGGCCGTAAATACTTGCCGCCAGCAAGTATCCGGGCATCTTATCATCACTTGCATACAAGCCCCGCACCACCGGAAAAATATTGCCCGCCTCCACCATACGGGCTATTTTATTAGCCGGATAGCGATAATTCTGCAATGAATCCGTGAGCATGGCCGTAGTTATAATCATATCTTCACCTCTTAATGGAATAATACTCCATTAACCGGAGAAAATCAAGAAAATCTTCTGAAAAATATGGAGAACACTCCGTAAAATTCAAATTTTGCCCTGCGAAGTATTGTTAATATGCGGTTGAAAACATTGTCGATGACTATTATACTTATTATAAACAGTCATATCATTTTAATTGTTTGCAATAATTGAAGGGAGTATTAGCGGGAGAAAATTAAAAAGCATACTGCGTTAAATATAATGCAAAGCTTTTCACTCAGCGGTTGCCCTGGCCGAGCGGAGTCCCGCTAAGAAAAGAGATATGAGAAAACGCGGAATTGTCGCAATGATTCTCGGCTTGATTATGATTTTAGGAGCGTTGGGACTGTCGCTTTACAACGCACGGGAAGAAAGCGAGGCATACGCCGCTTCTGAAGAAATTTTGCCTGAGTTGGAAAAGTCAATAATTGAATTAAAAGCGGATTATTCTAAAAAGACGGTTGTCATGGAAGACGGAAATGAATATATCGGCATTTTGGATATCCCTTCTCAGGGAATCAGACTGCCCGTACTCAGTTCCTGGAGTTACCCTCTGCTTAAAATTGCGCCCTGCAGATATTCCGGCTATTTTGATGATGAGGCCTTTGTTATAGCGGGGCATAACTATGCCCGCCATTTTGCCAACCTCGGCAAATTGGTTGAGGGGGATAAAATATATTTCACTGATGTTACCGGTGTGAAATTTGCCCATACGGTCAAGGGAGTTGAAATATTGGGAAGAACACAGGTTGAGGAGATGAAAAACGAAGATTGGGATTTGACCGTTTTTACCTGTGATTACCGAGGACGGATGCGGGTTACTGTGCGTTGTACCCGAGATGCAATCCAGAACGACTGATTTTTTCAGAAAGGCCGTGTCCGATGCAAAACACTCCTTCGTATAAATCCACTATATACGCCTGCTATCTGGGCCATTTTGTTCAAGCCGCCATTATAAATGCGGCTCCGATTTTATTTTTAACACTTATAAGCCGCTATAACCTGACATTTGAGAAAATGGGACGTCTTGCGCTCATAAACTTTATTACCCAGGTTGCGGTGGATCTGCTGTTCAGCCGTATTGCCGACAAAAGAGGGGTTCGCTTTTTTATAGTTGCCGGTCATGCCCTTGCCTTCACCGGTCTTTTTCTTTACGCCCTTTCCGCATTCCTGCCCTCCCGTAACTACTTGGGTTTTGCGGTTTCTACAATTGTATATTCTTTCGGCGGCGGTCTGCTGGAAGTTCTGTTAAGTCCTATTGTCAACGCCATCCCTACGCCGGAAAAAGCCAAAGCAATGAGCCTTCTCCACGCCTTTTATGCTTGGGGACAGTTGACGGTTGTCCTTGCAAGTTCTCTGCTGTTGGCTTTATTCGGGGCGGAGCGTTGGTACTTAATAATGCTGTTTTGGAGCATTTTACCTTTATTAAATACCTTTTTCTTTCTCAAAGTGCCTCTTGCGCCTATGGTACCCGAGCAACACCGCACCAGAACGGGTGAGATTATTAAAAACCGCTTTTTTATGCTGTGTCTGGTGTGCATAATGGCGGNNAAACGCCATGGCTCAATGGGCATCAAGCTTTTTGGAGGCGGCTGTCGGTATTCCGAAGATAATCGGCGATTATGCCGGCGTAGGTGTTTTTGCTCTGACACTGGGTATAGGCAGAACTTATTACGGAAAAATGAGCGGCAAATTGGATATTTACAAGGCCATGCTTTTAGGGGGCG
Organism: Ruminococcaceae bacterium UBA1447; assembly: GCA_002329225.1. GTDB lineage: Bacteria > Bacillota > Clostridia > Oscillospirales > Acutalibacteraceae > UBA1447. The sequence continues at coordinate 3,936 of DCTF01000051.1, read as the reverse complement.
TTATTTCGCTTGCCTGTTTTATAACGGCAGCTTTTTCACCTTTCCCCGTGTTGTCACTTTTCGCCTGCGCTTTCTGCGGTCTGGGGGTCAGCCTTTTGTGGCCCGGGACTTTGGTTATAGCGGCAGAAAAGTTTCCCTTGGCGGGCACTTCCATGTTTGCTCTGTTGGCGGCCGCCGGGGATATCGGTGCGGCGACCGGCCCCTGGACACTCGGATTAATTTCCGACAAAGCCCCGCTTATTATGCAGAAACTTGGCTTTCCTGCAACTCAGGCCGTGGGGATGAGGACAGGTTTTTTGGCGGTGAGTGTATTTCCGTTATTGGTACTCCTGAGTGTTTTCAAATTGAGAAGAAAACAAAAGAAGCATGAGCCGGAGGAAGCGTCTTAATAATCTTGTTGGACTTTTTCGCCGCTGTGTGATAATATTTGCACATTGATTGCCGGAAGGCTTTCTCGGAAGGTGATTTTTTGAATGTAATTGAAAAAATTCAGTGGTCGGCTGCCAATATCGCACTTGACAGAATACTGAGATATATTGAGAAAGAGCCGCAAAAAAATCTTCTCAAACTCTTGAATTTGGCGCAGAAAATCACGGGTAAGCTTTTCCCTGCCTCCGCCTTTGAAAAGGGTCGGGAAGCGTTGGCGGATCCTGATAATGTCTGGAACCGTTTTGTTATGGGCGTTATTCGTGATGTTGACCGTGATGTGCTCAAAAAAACAATGCTTGCCCTCGGTTTGGGTGCGGGCTACAGGGGCACAAAAGCGGTGCGTAAAAATCGTGAAAAATACAAATGCAATATTCCTTTCCAGATTCTTTTGGATCCGACCAGCGCCTGCAATAAAAGGTGTAAGGGCTGTTGGTCCGCCGAGTACGGTCATGACCAGGGTTTAAGCTTTGAAGAACTTGACAGTATTGTAAGTCAGGGTGTGGAGCTGGGAACCCATTTTTATATGTTCACCGGCGGCGAACCCCTTTTGAGAAAAAATGATGTTATTAAACTTTGCGAAGCCCATCCCGATTGCGCCTTTTTGTCCTACACAAATGCCACCCTTGTGGACGAAGCCTTTTGTACCGAGATGAAGCGGGTTGGGAATTTGTCCTTGGCTATCAGTATGGAGGGCAGTGTTGAAGAAAACGACGCCCGCAGGGGCGAGGGCAGCGGAGAACAGGCCCTGCGTGCCATGGATCTGTTGAAGAAGAACGGTTGCCTTTTCGGGATTTCCGTCTGCTATACCAGCCAAAACATTGAAAGTGTTACCGGCCAAGCCTTTGTGGATTTGATGATAGAGAAAGGGGTTAAGTTTGCCTGGTATTTTCACTACATGCCCGTGGGTAAAAATACCGATGTAAGTCTTGTACCCACGCCGGAGCAGCGCAAACATATCTATCATTGGCTGCGTGCTTCCAGAAACTCCAAAACGGGTAATCCCCTGTTTATGGTAGACTTCCAAAATGACGGGGAATATGTAGGGGGCTGTATTGCCGGCGGCCGCAACTATTTTCATATCAACTCCGCCGGAGATATGGAACCCTGCGTTTTCATCCATTACTCCGACTCCAATATTCGTACACATACCCTTTTAGAAGCCCTGCAAAACCCGTTATTCAAAAACTTTTATTATAACCAANNATTTGCGCCCCTGTCCAATGCTGGAAAATCCGGAGCGTCTGCGGGAAATTATAGGCATAACTGGCGCAAAGTCCACGGATCTTCAGGCGTCTGAGGATGTGGAAACTCTTTGCGGCCGGTGCGACCGTTATGCGGCGGAGTGGGCTGTGGAAAGTGAAAAACTCTGGAACGGCAGAAAACATGCTGCCCCTAAGACCCAATATTATAGAGATACTCCCGAAGGCAAAGCCGAGGCTGCGTCAAAACGGTAATATCTCAAAGTCAACATAAAATTTAATAAAAGGGGTGCCGGCGTATAGCCGGCTGAGATTATACCCGTGCGTGCTGCTGAACAGATGCACGCCGAACCTGATCCGGATAATGCCGGCGTAGGAAGTAAATTTTTTTTCACGCTCGGAGTATTATCTTCCGAGCGTGAAACTTTTAGGAGGATAAAAATGAAGAACAGATTAAGAAGATTGACGGTGAGCGCAATTCTCATAGCCTTGGGGACGCTGCTTTCCATGGTAAAGGTTTATGAGTTGCCTTACGGCGGCTCGGTGACAATGTTCAGCATGGTGCCGATAATGCTGGCGGCCTATTTGTTCGGTCTGCCTTGGGGTCTTCTATGCGGAGGGGTTTACGGAGTATTACAGGCTCTTTTGGGTGCAATGACAACCTCCGCCTTTGCCGGGCAGAGTGTTGCAACGGTTTTGGCGGTGCTTTTTATCGACTATATTTTAGCCTTTGCCGTATTGGGCTTTGGCGGCGTTTTAAAAAAACGTATAAAATCCCCTGCGGCGGCATTCAGCCTCGGCTGCATTTTGGCAATGTTCCTGCGGTTTGCCGCCCATTTCACCTCCGGAATAATCATCTGGGGCTCCTATGCCGAAAGCGCTCTGCAAAGCGCGGACAATGCGCTGAGCGCCGCAATCCTCAGCCGTTTCACTGCAACGGGCGTGGTGATTGCGTATTCCTTTGTCTACAACGCCTCCTACATGTTGCCGGAAATGATTATGTCCGTTGTGGCGGCTTTGCTTATTATTCGTGTCGGTGCAATAAAAAAGATTGCCGCAGAAAATAATTAAAGTGTGGACAATAGGTTAAATATTAATATATAGTTTGAAATGACATATAAAAAATGATAAAATACCAAGGATATAGGAAGGGAGGCGGTTCTTTGGCCTTAATTGACAAAAATAACGATGACAACTCCGCCGGCGAAGGTTTAGATCCCGCTGAAGAAATCATGAAAAGAATCAGCGAAGTCCAAGCCGATTCAGACGAAGGTGTTACGGAATATTTGGGTGAAGAAGAGGTTGACCCTGTCTGCGACGATAAAGAGACGGGGGAATGTCTTGACCCTGTCTGCGATGATAAAGAGACGGGGGAGCTTCTTGACACATCCGATGAAACCGGTGACGACACCGAAAAATCCAAAGAAGATTCAGAGGATAAAGACCTCTGTGTCCGCTGCAATGTCCGCCGCAGGGACACAAGCATAGCGGAAGATTACGAGTATTGTTCCCGTTGCAGGAAGGATATGCTCAAAGTTCCGCTAAAATGGTACAGCTTTTTGATTGCGGTTGCGGCCTTTCTTTTAACGGTTGTCGCCTTTGCATTCGCCGTGTTTTCAACGGATGTTGCCATGGCCGTTTTTGAAGGTGACATACTTGCCCGTAAGGACAGGCTGAATGACGCCCTTGCGTCGTATACCGAAGCACAGGACCGGGTGGATGAGCTGAATTCCATATTTGGCGCTGCTTTCACTAAAGATGACGGCACGGGTTACCCTGCCGATGAGAGCATATTGTTTTCAAGGGGAAGAAAAACCCTGCTTAAAGAGTTGAAGGTAACCGCATTGGCAAAAGGTCCTTTGGCGGCGGGATATACCTTGGAAGAACTTAAGCTTGACGAAAAGGCCATAAAAAAATACGGATTCAAAAGTCTGAAGCAGTATCTTGACATGTACAATGCTTTCAAGGTTGCTCAAGAGGCGGTTGACCCCATATTGTCCGAATATCAGGAAGCCTCGCCGGAGAATGTTCCCTATGACGAGCTTATTAAAAAGATAGATGAACTCAAAACAGGAGAAAATGCCGGCCTTTACGAACCCTATTTCCTTGAATATTACAAAACATTTGTTGCCGTTATAGCGGGCAAGGGAGCCGAAGCCGAACTGGAACATTTGCTGTCTGTAAAATCCCTTGCTCCGGATGCCCTCTGGCTTTACGGCTACTATCTGGCGGATTGCTATAACCGGCTTGATAAATATGACGAGATGTCGGAAATTTGTGATGCCCTCATCGCTGTCAATAAAAACAG
>DCTF01000079.1:4146-4996 GCA_002329225.1 Ruminococcaceae bacterium UBA1447 | reverse complement strand
TCTCATTATTTGCAAACATTATTGTTACAAGGGCAGTATCTTCCCTTAGACTTTTACTTAAATCCTCTACTCTTACCACCCCGTCGGAATAAACTTCAAGATATGTTACCTCGAAGCCCTCTTTTTCAAGCCTTTGCAAGGTATGAAGAACGGCATGATGCTCAAACTTTGTAGAAATAATATGCTTCTTACCTTTTTTAGCACCCATACGTGCCGCGTTTATAATCGCCCAGTTGTCCGCTTCCGAACCGCCGGAGGTAAAATAAATCTCTTTAGGCAAAGCACCTAAATTTTCAGCTATTGACTTTCTCGCATTTTCAAGAGCGGCAGCAGCCTCGCGCCCGAAAGCGTGTAAACTTGAGGCGTTACCGTAATATTCAGTTAAATAAGGCAGCATTGAAGTCAGGGCTTGCTCACTCAGCTTTGTTGTAGCCGCATTATCCATGTAAACTCTGTCCATAAGAATCCCCCGGTGAAATATTGGAATATATTATATTATATCTAAACCGCTTTTGTCATCTATCGCTTTACACAAACGGCAGAACATTAGTAATATTTTTTTGTTGATAGTCAAAAAACTCAACTATTACTACTTTTTTTCTTCGTTCTAAAGCTATCAAGTAAGTCCGCCAAAGTAAAGCTGTCAACATAATCGCTTATGATTTTGTCCAACCCTCGCCAAAATTCAAAAGTCAAACATTCGTCAAACCTACAGCAAAGTTCGTCTTCTGCTTCAACGCAGGAAATCGGAGCAAGACTGCCCTCGGTAGCACGAAGCACAGTACCTACAGAATATTGCTCCGGCTCTTTCTTCAACATATATCCGCCTTGCGGACCTCTCTTGCTTTAC
>DCTF01000079.1:0-4100 GCA_002329225.1 Ruminococcaceae bacterium UBA1447 | reverse complement strand
CCGTTTTCTGCCAAATCAAGCATTAAACGCAGCGCATACCTACCTCTTGTAGAGACTTTCATCATTCATCCCCCTTTATATTGCCATTTTACCATAGGTTTAGTATGAAATCAATCTAAACCTTCTCTTTTTTTAAAAGAGCAGATAGGGGTTAATCCCAGTTAAGCCAAACCTCCGGCTGATACCCCACCGTAGCCTTTTTGCCATTCCTGACTATAGGAGTTTTATACAATCCGGGATTGTTCAATAGAATTTCTTCTCTGTTTGAGGCGGAATGAATATATGCAAGATTTAACCTTCTGAACTCTGCGGAGTCTTCGTCAATAAGATTATTGACTCCCACAGCAGCGGCAACGCTTTTCAGCTCACCCTTGCTTAAGCCGAATCTTAAAATATCAACATACTGATATTTTATGCGCCTTTCCTTAAAAAATCTTTCGGCCTTACCGGTGTCAAAGCATTTCTTTTTTCCAAAAATTTGAATATTCATTGTTATTCTCCCGTGTTTCTACTTTCTTTTTGTTCCGATGCTTCCAGCAGTTTTTTATAAAGTCCCGATTTTGAAACAAGTTCCTCATGGGTTCCGTACNNTCTCCATTATCCATAACAAAAATAACATCTGAATTTACTATTGTCGAAATTCTGTGGGCAACTACTATAACCGTATGCATTTTTGAAATTGCGTCTATCGTATTCTGTATGGATTTTTCAGTTTCGGTATCTATGTTAGCCGTTGCCTCATCCAGAACAAGGATTGAAGGCTTAAAGGCCAAGGCCCTTGCGAAAGATACAAGCTGACGTTCACCGGCCGAAAAAGTACTTCCCCTTTCGGAAACAGGATAATCAAAGCCGCCTTCAAGCGAGTCGAAGAATTCATCGGCTTTTGTTTCACGAATAATCCGATGAATATTTTCATCCGTGATGCTGTCGTTATTAAGCCGAATGTTGAAACGCAAATCTCCCGAAAAGAGAAAAACATCCTGCTGTACAACTGCAACACTGCGCCGCAAATCCGCCAAATTGTATTCTCTTATGTCAAGCCCGTCAATCAGAATTTGCCCTTTCTGAATTTCATAAAACCGAGCCAGCAGAGAAATAATCGTACTTTTACCTGAGCCCGTAGCGCCTACAAAGGCACAACGCTGACCCGGTAAGATGCGGAAGTTTACATCTTTTAACACATAATCATCGTCATTGTAAGCAAACCAAACATTTCTAAACTCAATTTCTCCCTTAAAGCTTGTAATATGCTTCCCGGAATCGGCGGTTTCGGCGTATTCTTCGGCATCCATCAAATCAAAAACTCTGTCTGCGGAGATTAATGCAGATTGAATACCTGTAAACTGTTCTGAAAGATGTGCAATAGGATTAAATAATTGTCTAATATAAGTTACAAAAGCAAATACAACTCCGACTTCAATTGTTCCCGCTCTTACTCCTGAGGCAGATACACCGATTAACAATGCAATCATAACGTTGGAAACGGCAAGGATTAAAGGATTTGACAAACTGTTAAGAATAACCCCGCGCACACCGAGTTTACAATATACCTCACCGAGTTCATGAAATTCTTCAAGCTTTTTACTCTCTTTTGCAAAGCTTTGAATAACCTTAATTCCGATTATGTTTTCAGCTAAAAATGCATTTATTTTTGATAGTTGGGCTTTTACCTGTTTAAAGTTTTTTCTTGCCAAACTCCTGTAAACCAAAGTTATGACCAAAACTACGGGAACGGATAACAAAGAGAAAAGAGCCAGCCTTACATCCAGCGCAAACATTGCCGCCAAAATTCCGGCAAGAAATAATGTATCTTTTACAAGACTGATCAAAGTACTTGAAAATATGTCAGATAAAGCCTCAACATCACTGCTAATTCTGTTTAACAGTTTACCCGAGGAGTTTCTGTCAAAAAAGCCCATTCCGAAATTCTGTATTTTATAGAACAGGGCGGATCTGATTCGGCTGATAATGGATTGGCCTAAGCGTGTTATCATTATCGACTGAGTATAGCCGCCGAATGCTGAAATAAGTACAGTAGCCAAATAGAATAAAGCGTAGGCCAAAAAGACTCCTGGTTTATAGCTGTGTTTTGTTAGGTGGTTGTCAATCAGAGCTTTAANNACAGCTCCGTTAAGAATAATAGCCAATACGACGGTAGCCGTTACAAGTAATTTATGATGTTTAAAGTAAGAGAAGAGTCGAATTACAGTTGTACCCTTTTTTCTTTCAACATACTCTTGAAGGCCGCCCTCAATTTCCGGCCGATTGTCATTATCGTTACTCATCGCTGCACCCCCTTACAGGAGTTTCTTCATCGCTTTGAGCCGTCTTGATTAATGTGCTGTAATATCCTCCTAAAGCGTCAAGTTCTTCATGAGCTCCGATTTCCGCAATTTCACCGTCCTGAGAGAGAATAACTATAGAGTCAGCCAAAGCGGCGGCGGCAACCCTGTGGGTGACGATTATTACCGAGCAGTCCCCCGTTGCCTCTTTCAAATTCCGAATAATACGCTTTTCGGTTTGAGAGTCAACCGCCGATAAACAGTCGTCCAATAAAAGCAGTTTAGGCTTTCTAATGAGCGCTCTTGCCAATGCTACCCTTTGTTTTTGTCCGCCGGACAATGTCATTCCCCTTTCGCCTACAACAGTCTCATAACCCTCAGGGAATTCCGATATATTATCATGCACATCAGCAAGGCGGGCGGCCTCAATCACTTGTTCAATGTTAATATTTTCATCAAACATTCTGATATTTTCAAAAATAGTGTCCGAAAACAAAAAAGTGTCCTGATGAACAATGGAACAATTATTCCTCAAAACTGAAAGAGGTATTTGATTAATGTCTTTGCCGTCTAAAAATACAACACCGTCATCACACGGCCAAAGTCTTATTATAACCTCCAACAATTTTGATTTACCGCTGCCGATAGGGCCCATTAATGCAATTGTTCCTTTATCAGGTAAATTGAAGGTAACATCTTTTAGAATACTTTTTTCGCCAATAGAAAAACTTAGATTTTTAACGGCAAGTTGTCCGGATTCTATTGATTTTATATTGAAATCCGCTTTTGAGTCATCAACCGCAGGCGCTGAAAGAAGAATATCATCGAGCCTTGACATGGAGGTAATCCCCCTTTGCCAACGTTCGACTATTCTGCCAATGTTTCCCAATGGTTGCATTATCAGGAGGATATAGGTATTAAAAGCCACAAAGTCGCCTAAAGAGGCGCTCCCTTTTGCCACCATAGAACCTCCGGCAACCAAAAAGGCGGAAAACACAATCCCGACCGATAAGGATACTGCCGGAGATAAAGCGGAATGGGCGCGCGCAAACTCGATTTCAGTTTTAAGTTTATTTTCACTTAGCGCATCAAAAACTTTACTTTCTTCTTCTTCCTGAACAAAGGCTTTAATTACCCTTATACCCGTAATATTTTCCTGAACTTTTGAGGAAATAGCCGAAACAGCCTCCCGGACATTCTTATAACGGTCTTTTACGAGCTTTCTAACCCTGGTAATTACAAAAACCATAAACGGTACGGGCACAAGAGCCATCAATGTAAAATAGATATTCATGGAAGCGCTCATATTGATTACCGACATTGTGACAGTAACAATTGTGTTAATTATTGACACAATGCCGAAGCCCAACATCATACGCACTGCCTGAACATCTGAAATAGTTCTGGTAATAATGTCGCCGGTATCGTTGGCGGTATAAAAATCGGAACTTAAACTTAACAGGTGAGAAAAGAGTTTTTCACGGAGAAAAAATTCAACATACCTGCAAAAACCGATAATCAAGTAGCGCCACACAAATCTCGCAGCAAAAGATAAAACCGCTATTACAGCCAAAGTCAAGGCTATTCTTTTAACTTCGTAGGAAGTGTGTTGAGGTGAGCCCAATGCATCAATTGCTTCGCCAAGCTTAAGAGGAATAACGGTTGCGAGATAAGTTGACACAAAAACTAAAATAAGCCCCAAAAAATAGCGTGGCCAATATTTTTTAAAGTATCCCAACACTATTTTCCCGGCACGCAAAGTTTTATCCCCCCCAAAATGAAAGAAACAAAAATTACTATTAATTTTAAATGTAAAAC
>DCTF01000172.1 GCA_002329225.1 Ruminococcaceae bacterium UBA1447 | reverse complement strand
CTCCGCAGAAAGTTGAAAGCCGCTAAAAAAAGAGCCACACCGCCCAAAAAGAAAACCCCTTTCCCTCCTGCATATGAAAGACAGTCGGTTATAGCCGTGGCAAGCGTTTATGGCATTGACCTTTTAATGGATAATGTCATTGCCTGCCGTCAGNNCATCTGCAAAAAAGAAATCAGCGAAGAATGCCGGGAGGCTGTCCGCTTCATCCTCAGCCGAAACATTGTCTGCGGCAATGCCCTTACCCTGATGTGCGTAGACAAAAATCAGCAGGACACAACCGAGCCGATTGTGTTTTCGGAATGGACAATGCCATTTAATGATACCCGTATTCAGCGCAAAGATTATTCTTATGAAAAACTCGTGTCCGGCACAGGCGTTAAAGTTAAAGATGAAGAACGCAGCACCGAACAAACGAGCCTTTTTGTTGACGAGAAAGATGAGGATGAACCTATATTCCTTAAACAATATATTTTTGATTACAGGAGGGCTCGGGATTATGACGAATAATCTTTATAACGCAATGTACAATCCGGACGTTTTATCCTGCCTTGCCAATCTTTCAAGTGATGAGGTGTTTACCCCGCCGGATGTGGCAAACGCCATGCTCGATATGCTCCCGCAGGAACTGTTTACCGACCCGAACACCACTTTTTTGGACCCCGCATGTAAAAGCGGCGTTTTTCTGCGTGAGATTGCCAAGCGGCTTTTAGTGGGCTTGGAACCCTTGTATCCGGATTTGCAGGAACGGATAGACCATATTTTTAAAAATCAGATTTTCGGTATTGCAATTACGGAACTGACTTCCCACCTTTCCCGCCGCAGTCTGTATTGTTCAAAAACGGCAAACGGCAATTACTCCGTTGTTCAGTTTGATAGCGTTGACGGGAATTTGCGGTTTAAAAATATCAGGCACCGCTGGCGGAACGGAAAATGTGTTTTTTGCGGAGCCCCACAGAGCCAGTATGACCGTTCTGACGATTTGGAAACACATGCATACGAGTTTATTCACGCCACAAAACCGAAGGAGATTTTTAAGATGAAGTTTGATGTGATTATAAGTAATCCTCCGTATCATTTAAGCGATGGAGGTCACGGTGCAAGTGCAAAGCCAATATACCATTTGTTCGTAGAGCAGGCGAAAAAACTGTCCCCGAGATTCTTGATTATGATTACACCTTCTCGATGGTTTAGTGGAGGAAAAGGTTTAGATAATTTCAGAGAGTCCATGCTCAATGATCGGCACATCACACGGCTTGTGGATTATCAGAATGCAAAGGACTGTTTTCCTGGAATCAGCCTGGGCGGTGGTGTCAGCTATTTTTTATGGGAAAGAGATCAGAAATCTGACTGCGAAATTACAAATATTATTAATGGGCGTTCTATCACAGTTACGAGGCCATTAAATCAATATCCTGTATTTGTTAGATACAATGAGGCAATAAGCATAATTGAAAAAGTGAAGTCACATCATGAAAGTTCTGTTGTGGATATGATTAGTTCACGTAATCCGTTTGGTCTTCCAACTAATGAGCGGGGAAATGTAAACAATAGACCTGATTGTGTCAAACTCTTTTCCAGTGCGGGTATCGGTTATGTCAAACGCGATGCTGTCACACAAGGTGCAGAGAATATTGATAAATATAAGGTCATGGTTAGTCGTGTTACCAGCGAACACGCTGGCGAACCTGACAAAGAGGGAACTTATAAGGTGATTGCGAGAATTCAGGTATTGAACCCTGGAGAGATTTGCACGGACTCATATATAATTGCGTGCCCTTCAGACAACGAGAAGTATACATGGAATTTCTTTAATTATCTAAAAACTAAGTTTGCACGATTCCTTATTTTACAGTCCTTATCATCTATCAACTTGTCACGTGAAAGATATGAGTTAGTTCCCATGCAAGATTTCGGTGTTCCTCAAAAGGATGAAGCATTATATGCTAAATACGAACTGACTGATGAGGAAATTAAATTCATTGAATCCCAAATTAAACCAATGGATGGGAGTGACGACTAATGCCTGAAATGGAATTTTTCCCGCAACGGCCGGAATCACGCCCGACAATCTATGCCTATGAGTTTGAGGGTGTAGCCTCCCATAAGGGCTTTATTAAGGTGGGCTATACCGAACGTGATGTGGAAACCCGTGTAAGGGAGCAACTGCATACCTCAGCCGTCCCCTATAAAATTATCGGCCGGTGGTCAGCCATGAAAAATGACGGCACCTGCTTTACCGATTACGATGTCCATGCCGTTCTTAGGGCAAAAAACTACTTGCAGTTAAATGCGGGTGAGGACCGCAACGAGTGGTTTAAATGCACCCTTGCCGATGTGGAGTCGGCTGTTATTGCCGTTAAAACGGGTACGGAAAATGTTGAAAACAGAACAAAATCCTTTACCATGCGCCCTGAACAGGAACAGGCCGTGGATGTTACCGTGCAGTATTTTAAATCGGCATATAATGAGGACGGCGGCCGTGCCCCCAAATTCCTTTGGAACGCAAAAATGCGCTTCGGCAAGACTTTTGCCTCCTATCAGTTGGCAAAAAAGATGGACTTAAAGCGGGTGCTGATTTTAACCTTTAAGCCTGCCGTACAGTCGGCGTGGCGGGAAGATTTGCTGACCCATATTGATTTTGAAGGCTGGCAGTTTATTACCCGGCCCACAACGCCCGGAGGTCTTTCAAACGACCAACAGTATGAGCGGGCGGACAAATCAAGACCTATTGTCTGCTTCGGTTCGTTCCAAGACTTCCTCGGCGTTAATAAAGAAACCGGCGGTATCAAGGCAAACAACGAATGGGTTCATACAACAAATTGGGACCTTGTTATTTTTGATGAATACCACTTCGGCGCTTGGAAGGACAATGCCAAAAAACTGTTCGAGCAGGATGAAGATACTTACGAAGAGGACCTTTCAAAATATGATGCCGGCAACGCCTATGACGAAACATGGCTGCCGATTACCACTACCTATTATCTTTATCTTTCCGGCACGCCGTTTCGTGCGCTTAACTCCGGTGAGTTTATTGAAGAGCAGATATATAACTGGACTTATTCTGACGAACAGCTTGCTAAAGAGGAATGGCCGCAGCTTACCGCATTCCCAAACTATCAGGCGGGGCCGGAGGATATTAACCCCTATGCCGCTTTGCCGAGAATGGTTATGCTCACCTATAAAATACCGGAAAGTATTCAGCGTATTGCCAAACAGGGCGAGTTTGATGAGTTTGACCTGAATGTATTCTTTTCCGCAGAGGGCAACGGTGATGAAGCGCATTTTAAATATGAGGATTATGTGCAAAAATGGCTGGATCTTATTCGCGGCTCTTACCTTGAAACCACGGTTGACGAGCTGAAGTTGGGCGCTGAAAAACCGCCTATGCCATATTCGGACACCCGCCTTTTGAATGTGCTTACTCACACCCTGTGGTTTATGCCGAACGTGGCATCCTGCTATGCCATGGCAAATCTGCTCAAGTCAAGGCATAACAGTTTTTATCATGACTATAAGGTCAATGTCAGCGCCGGTCCGCAGGCCGGTATCGGTGTTGATGCTCTTGCCCCTGTTCGCAACAGTATGGGTGACCCCTTGGCGACAAAGACCATAACCCTTTCCTGCGGTAAGCTGACTACGGGCGTAACCATAAAGCCTTGGACGGGTATTTTTATGCTGCGCAATCTTTCCAGCCCGGAAACCTACTTTCAAGCGGCTTTTCGTGTGCAGAGCCCTTGGGAGATTACAAAGGATAACGGCGAGCGTGAAATTGTCAAGCAGGAATGCTATGTATTCGACTTTGCCCTGAACCGTGCCCTGCGTCAAATTTCCGACTACAGTTGCCAACTGAATGTGGCGGAACACAATCCGGAAAAGAAGGTCGGTGAATTTATTAAGTTTTTGCCGGTATTGGCTTATGACGGCAGTGCAATGCGTCAGGTTAATGCGGCGGAGATTTTGGATATTGCCATGGCGGGCACTTCCGCAACCCTGCTTGCCAAACGTTGGGAGTCGGCCCTTCTTGTTAATGTTGACAACGACACCCTTGCCCGCCTGTTGGCAAGTAAGGAGGCCATGGATGCCCTTAGCCGTATTGAGGGCTTCCGCAGTCTGAATACCGATATTGAAACCATTATCAATAAGTCCAACGCCGTCAAAAAGGCAAAGCGTGACGGCGAGCCGCTGACACCGAGGGAAAAGAAAGAACTTACGGAAGCCGAAAAGGAATACAAATCCAAGCGGAAAGAAATTCAGGAAAAACTGATTAAGTTCGCTACCCGTGTGCCTATATTCATGTACCTTACCGATTACCGTGAGTACAGCCTTAAAGACGTTATCACACAGTTGGAACCGGAATTGTTCAAAAAAGTTACCGGTCTGGCTGTAAAAGATTTTGAACTTCTTGTGTCCCTGAATGTGTTTAATGAGGCCCTGATGAACGATGCCGTCTACAAGTTTAAACGCTATGAGGATGCCAGCCTGATTTATACGGGCGTTGACAGGCATAGCGGTGAAGATGTCGGTCTTTACAGTACAGTCATTTCCCGCAAGGATTATGACGCCATGGCAGGCGAGTTGGCTTCTTCCATGCAGGCGGATGCGCCGAGCGATGACGATATTCCGGAAGAGNNGAAGAGCCGGTGTTCACAAACATCAGCGACGATTTTGATGATGAAGACGAGTATGATGAAGACTTGCCCATAGCGGCCGAACCGAAAGTTACTTACAAGGCAAAGAGGGAGCCGATAGCAAAAATTATTCCATTCCCGACCGGCGGTACATATCGCCCCGCCTATGTTCCCCCTGCACCTGCGGCCACGCCGACCGTACAAAAGCCCGTAATTAAAATTAACATATTAAAGGTGCAGGTCGGTACAACTGTAACTCATAAGGCCTTTGGCACCGGTCAGGTCGAAAGGATAGACGGAGGCCTGATTTATGTTATCTTTGACGGTATGGAAAAGAAGTTTCAATTCCCGGGAGCGTTTGAGCAGGGCTTCCTAAAGTTGAAAGAATAACTAGCGGCAATATTGGAACCGATGAAAAAATACTTCGTAAAGGGTCTGTTTTAACCCGTTCATCTAATTTGAGGGAAGCCTCCGTTTTACCTCCCCCGTCTGATACCGACAGACAATGAAGATGTTTTTATTAAATTGCCGCCCCTTGAACCGTGGACAGTGGGGACTGTTTTTTGCGAATAGCATTTTTGTGACGGGCGATTGATTTTTATAATTAAATATGTTTCAGTGTATAATGGGAGGCTCACATGAACATAATTGACTTGGAAAAACTTAAACCGGTACTAAACGGCTACAAATCTTATTTCCCCGAACACTGGGAAGATGAAAAATTCAAGTGGGAGGCCGTCAAACATTTTCAGCATTATTGGAATATTGATGCTGAAAATTTTGGCGATATGTTCAAAGAGGCAACGGCCAAAGCGGGTAATCTGATGACGTCCCGCAACGCTTATACCAGAGATATGATTATTAACTTTGCCGAGGCGGATGACGAAGCGGTTCGTACAATGTTCCGGGATTTGTACGATGAGGCTGAGGATTTGGCCGTCCGAGTTGAGGATTTTATTAAGACCTCTAAAAAACTGTATGAAAAATACAATGACGGCAAATGGAATAGTCCTTACCAAGACATAAATTCTGCCAGCACTTTTTTGTGGCTGCGCTATCCGGATAAGTATTATATTTACAGGTACACAACATACAGGGACGTGGCCGAAGCGGTTTCTATATATGAAGGTGAAAAACCGAAGTATAAGCCTAAAGCCGGTGCCGTGGACAGCATGATTGGCGGCTTTGCCATGTATGATGAAATTTGCACCGCAATTAAGGCCGACCGCGATATTACGGCAATGATAAAAGCTGCGCTTGACCTTGCCCACGAATGCTATTCCGACCCGGAGATGAAAACCGCCACTATTGATTTGGGCTTTTATTTTGAAAGGTATTATCTTAAAGAAAAGAATGCCGAACAAGAACATGAGGCATCCGTGGAAAACGGTTCTGAAGAACTTCCGGAAGAAGTTGGCAATATCCCAAAATACACAAAGGCCGATTTTCTCAGCGAGGTATATATGACTTCCGAGCGTTATGACACTTTAACAGGCCTGCTCCGAAATAAAATGAACGTAATTTTACAAGGCGCTCCGGGTGTCGGCAAAACCTTTATTGCCAAAAGGCTGGCATACGCCATGATGGGCGAAAAGGACGATTCCCGAATCAAGGCGGTACAGTTTCATCAGAACTATTCATACGAAGACTTTGTTATGGGTTACCGCCCTTATGAAGACGGGTTCAGGCTGAATAAAGGCGTTTTTTACAGCTTCTGCAAAACGGCAGAAAATCAACCGGAAAAGTCCCACTTTTTTATTATTGACGAGATTAACCGCGGCAACATGAGTAAAATTTTAGGTGAGCTTTTAATGCTCATAGAAAAGGATTACCGCGGGACAAAGGTGACGCCTGCTTACAGTGACGAGCAGTTTTCCGTGCCGAAAAATATTTATATCATAGGCATGATGAATACGGCGGACCGCAGTTTGGCGATGATTGATTATGCACTGCGCCGACGCTTCAGCTTTTTTGATATGGAACCGGGCTTTGATTCCGAAGGCTTTAAAAGTTACCGAAAATCCCTTGGGAACGAAACTTTTAACGCCCTGATTGAATTGATAAAAGAACTCAACATTGCAATTAGTGACGACAAATCCCTCGGCAGGGGTTTTCAAATCGGCCACAGCTATTTTTGCGGCAGAGAAAAAAACGAGTGTACCGAAGAGTGGATGCGTTCCGTTGTGGAGTTTGATATACTCCCGATGCTGAGTGAATATTGGTTTGACGAGCCGGAAAAGCTGCAGCGTTGGGAAGGCAATCTGAACAGTGTATTTAAAGCAAAATGACAAAGTATAAAAACACATTTATCAAAAATATTTATTATATGCTTGCCTATGCTTTCACCGCTCTCAACCGGGGCGGTTATGAGAATATCGCCGCCGAAGAGTTTGAAAATGTGCACAATCTGTTGGCGGCAATCCTTGCCAGGGGTATAGGCCGCCAGCTGAAGCAGGGCCTTTACCGGGAGTATCGAAAACGCAAAGAGGATATAGCTGTTGTTAGGGGCAAGATTGATATGCCGGGGACTATCCGTAATCGTCTTGCCGAAAGGCGGTTGCTGACCTGCGAGTACGATGAGCTTTCAGAAGATAATTTGTTAAACCAAATAATTAAAACCACGGTTATGCTCCTGATGCGGCACGCAAAGGTGGACGAAAAGTATAGGAGCGAACTTAAAAAAGAAATGCTGTTTTTCTCTGACGTCGCTACCGTTGAGCCCGCCTTAATCCGCTGGTCCGCCCTGCGTTTTCAAAGGAACAACAACACCTACCGTATGCTCATAAGCCTCTGCCAACTTGTTTTAGAGGGGATGCTCCTGACAACGGAGTCCGGCGAATACAAGCTCGCTTCCTTTTTCAACGAAGAACAATTGCACCGCCTTTTTGAAAAGTTTATTCTTGAATATTACATCCGGGAATGTCCGCAGGTTAAGGCGGCGGCCTCGCAGATCCCTTGGGCGTTGGATGCNNGACGGAATAGGCACAATGCTGCCGATTATGCAAACCGATATCACGCTGACAAAAGGCAATGAGGTACTCATAATTGACGCAAAATTTTACTCCGATATAACGCAGTCGCAGTACGGTACTCACAAACAGCAATCGGGCAATCTTTATCAGATTTTTACCTATGTTAAAAACAAGTCGGCGGAGTTCGGCGAAAGACCCCATAAAGTTTCCGGCATGTTATTATATGCCGCAACGGATGAAGCCGTTCAACCGGACAACACTTATCAAATGAGCGGGAACCGGATAAGCGTAAAAACTCTGGATTTGAACCGGGAGTTTTCAGAAATTGCCGCTCAGTTGAACAAAATAGTTGACGACCATTTTGGCGGCTGAAAAAGCCGGGAGCAGGCATAACGGAAAAACGCATGCATCTGTTAACGATGTAAAAAATACCAACAAGAAGGAACAACCTGAATGAACCAAAAAAACAAGACTTTAATCATCGGCGGCTACCTGAGCGCTATCGTTTGCGAGATTTTATACGGCTTAAGCCCCGTATTCACAAAACATGCGGCAAATAAGACAGGAGTATTGGCGTTATTGGGATGGCGGTTTTTAGTCGCCTTTCTGGTGATGACCTTATGCGCCGCAACCGGAATTATTAAACTTCAACTGCGGGGCAAATCGCTCAAGCCTCTTTTTCTGATTGCCCTTTTTTGCCCCTGTATCTATTTTACGGGCGAAAACCTGGGGATAAGCTTTACAACCGCATCCGAAAGCGGAGTTTTTCTCGCCTGTATACCCGTCACCTCCATTATTGCCTCAACCCTGATACTTAAAAAGAAGCCCACTAAAACGCAGGTCATCGGTATTTCGCTTACGCTGGTGGGGGTGTTCTTTACGGTGTTTGCGGTTGGCGCAACGGCAAGTTTTTCCGCTTTGGGTTACCTCCTGCTTTCAATAGCGGTAATATCCTATGCCTTTTACAGCGTTTCGGTTGAAAAGGCTGTAAACTATTCCGGGGTGGAGATAACCTATGTCATGGCGGGCGGCGGAGCGGTTTTGTTTTCCGTAATGGCTCTTACGGAGGCGGTAATAAAATCCGATGTGGCGGAACTTTTAAAATTACCGTTTCAAAATACGGGTTTTCTCATAGCAATTCTGTACCAGGGGATAGGCTGTTCCGTGATTGCGTTTTTCCTGTACAACATCGCCGTTGCCAGAATCGGAGTAAATAAAACCTCATCCTTTTTCGGCCTTGCAACCGTAGTGTCGGTTCTTGCCGGTACATTGGTTTTAAAGGAACAGTTTTCCTCTTATCAAATTGCCGGTGCGATAATAATTATTATAGGCGTTTTTATTGCCAACTTTCAGTTCAAGCGCAAACGTGCCGACGGTGTAAAATTGGAATCATAAACAACAATCGTTAAAAGAATATGAAATTCGGATTTGAGGTGTCATTATGCAACTGAAAGGAATTGAAAAAGAGGGCGAATTTACAACTTTGTACTATGAACTGACCTGGCCCGTCGGTTGGGAAAAATTGCTGTCTTTTATTGACGTGATTATTAAAAATGATTTTGAAAAGGGCGGCATACAGTCAATCGGGGTCGGCTTTCTTGCCGGTGCAGAAAGTGTAGATGTCACGGATGATTTAAAAAAACACGGCAACAGAGTCAGGGAGACCGACTTTGCAAAAACGGAGTCCGGTTACATTGTAATTGCGGGCTACTCCGCCATTATGGAAGTGCCGATGAGGATTACAATCTGGAACCAATTGGACCGTTTTATGCTTCAGCTTATGAATGACGATAAAATTGAAAAAAACGGCGAACATTGCTATGATAAGTATGTTGACAGCATTGAGATTTTAGCGCATGTTGACTTGGCAAAATCATTGGCGGAATAATGTGAATAATAAAAAATAAACAAGCGTACTGCAAGAAAAAAGGGGGATGTCAAAATGAAGAACACGGTTCAAGCCGATTCAACCGGTCATCGCAAATTCGGCATACGTGACAGCCTTGCCTACGCAGCCGGGGACTTCGGCTGCAACATGAGTTTTGCCCTTAAGGGCACTATGGCAATTTTCTGGACCCAGTTTATGCGGATGGATTCCATCCTCTATGCGGGGTTATTGCTTGTGGTTCAGGTTTGGGACGCCATAAACGACCCGCTTATCGGTTCCATTATTGATGCCGACAAACGCAATTATAAGCGCAACAAGTTTCTTTCTTACATCTGGTTCGGTTCCGTCGGTCTGATTTTTGCCGGTGCCCTGTGTTTTATCCCCTGGAGGAATGCGCCCAATGTGGCGAAGATACTTATATATGTTTGCGGTTACGTTATCTGGGATGCTTTCTACACCATCGCAAACGTTCCCTACGGTTCACTCCTGTCCCTCATTTCCTCCGACCCGGCCGACCGTGCCTCCCTTTCCGCCTGGCGTTCAATAGGCGCTCTGGCGGGTAATTTTATACCCGTGGTTGTTCTGCCCTTTCTGATGTATGACGATAATAAAAACATCATAGGCGAGCGTGTGTTTTTTATAGCGTTGATTATGGGCATTTTGGGCTTCATCGGCTTCCAGTTTATGATTCGAAATACCGTAATCCGTGTGGAAGAGTCTGTTCTTTGCCATGAAGCGCAACCCAAATTCAATGTTTTAAAGGCCATGGGCAACTTTATTAAAAACCGTCCCGCAGTGGGAGCTACCGTGGCCGCCATGGGTATGTTCTTAGGGCTGTACGGAGCGACTACCGCCGTTCAGGTTCTGTTCCAGTCCTACTTCGGCAAGCCCAAATATTACGGAGTTATTCAACTGCTTGCAGTTATACCGGTTTTAATCTTTACGCCTTTGATTCGCAAGTTGGTTGCAAATTTCGGCAAGAAAGAAATTTCCGTCGCCGGCTCCTTTGTCAGTCTTGCGGCCTGTGCCGCCATGCTGGTTCTGCCCGTTACCCCCGATATGAAGGGCCTGATTATCTACACAATATGCCAACTCTTCATCAGTCTGGGGCTGGGTATCTACTCCACCGTCTCATGGGCGCTTATGGGTGATGCCATTGACTATAACGAGTGGAAACACGGCGCCCGTGAAGAGGGAGTCACCTACTCACTCCACTCTTTCTTCCGTAAGCTGGCGCAAGGTGTAGGCCCCGCACTTTCTTTGGTCATCATGGTCGCCTTGGGCTATGTTGAAGCGAATGAAGGCAATCAGACACCTGATGTGGCTCTCAGAATGCGCTACCTTGTGGCCGCTTTGTTTGCCGCCAGCGCCCTGCTTCAGTTTGTCGGCATAGGCTTAATTTACAACCTCGACAAAAAGAGCCTGGCCGTAATGAATGCCGAACTTGAAGAAAGGCGAGGCGCCGCCGCCGAATAAGACGAAATTAATTATGCGGTTTGTAAGCGTTCAATCGTATTTCAGAGGTGAATCGGTTGGATTTAAAGCTGTTTATTCAGGCAATCGTTAAGTTCCTGTCGGGGATTATACTGCTGTCGGTACTGCTGTTTATTCCGGCTGGCACGTTGTACTATTGGAATGCGTGGCTTTTCTTCGGGGTGCTGTTTATCCCGATGTTTATAGCAGGTGCGGTTTTGATGTTTAAAAATCCGGAACTTTTACGCAAGCGCCTTAACGCAAAAGAGGAAGAGGCGGAGCAGAAAAGCGCCATCCTGCTTTCCTCCCTTATGTTTGTCGGCGGCTTTGTTGTTGCGGGTTTGGATTTTCGCTTCAAATGGCTGGTGTTGCCCAAAGGCGTTGTGATTGCGGCAACCGTCGTGTTTTTACTTGCCTACCTGCTCTTCGGGGAAGTATTGCGTGAGAACACATATCTTTCCCGGACGATAGAGGTTCAGGAAAATCAGAAGGTCATATCCACCGGTCTGTACGGAATTGTCAGACATCCGATGTACACGGCAACCATCTTTTTATTTTTATCCATGCCCCTGGTACTCGGTTCTCTGTTTTCATTTATCATTTTTTTACTTTACCCGCTCATCATTGCCAAAAGAATTAAAAACGAAGAAGAAGTGCTGGAAAAAAATCTGGAAGGTTATTCCGAATACAAAAAGCGTGTTAAATACAGAATGATACCCTTTATCTGGTAATCCGTAACGCAAAAAAACGGCTCAAGGGGAGGTAAACAATGCCCTTTAACATTCTGCGGCAGGATATTACAAAAATGGCAGTTGACGCCATCGTCAACGCCGCCAACACCGAACTTAAAATGGGCGGCGGGGTCTGCGGAGCGATATTTAAAGCAGCGGGAACAACGCAGCTCCAATCTGCCTGCGATAAACTCGCACCGATAAAGACTGGAGATGCCGTTATCACGCCGGGGTTTGATCTTTCGGCGAAGTTTGTCATTCATGCGGCGGGTCCGGTTTATCGACATTGGAATGAGGCAAAGAATGAGAAAGATCTTCGTGCCGCATACACAAATTCACTGAAACGCGCCGTTGAAAATAATTGTGAAAGCATAGCATTTCCGTTAATTTCAAGCGGCATATATGGCTATCCAAAGGATAAAGCACTAAAAGTAGCTACCTCGGCTATTCAGGACTTTCTATCTGGCCATGACATTGATGTGGCTCTTGTGGTATTTGATAAATCGGCGTTTAACATAAGCCGCGAACTGCTTGGTGAGGTGGACAGCTATATTGACGAGTACTACGCCGATGCGCATCCGCGCCAAACTCAACGGCGGGAACTGCTTGATGTGGAGCTGGAAACCTTAGAGGAAGCCGATAAAAGCGCAAGTAAGTACAACGGACCTTTTCTAAAAGATCTGCTTGCTCCGTCCGTTGGCGCCCCTGCTCCACTCGACGATTTGGTCGGCAACCTTGATGAGCCGTTCTCGAAGACATTGCTCCGCTTGATTGATGCCAAGGGTAAGACGGATGTGGAAGTCTATAAACGGGCAAACCTTGACCGCAAGCTATTCTCTAAAATTCGGAGCAACACAGGCTATATGCCCAGCAAGCGCACAGCAATTGCCCTTGCCGTGGCGCTGGAGTTATCCCTTGACGAAACCGATGATCTTTTGAAGCGTGCGGGATATGCACTTTCTCACGCCGTTAAGTTTGACGTGATTGTGGAGTATTTTATTGTAAGCGGTAATTACGACATCTTCCAGATAAACGAAGTGCTGTTCAAATACGATCAGCCGCTCTTGGGAGGGTGAATGAAGTAATTTGTCGCTTTCCAAGAGACCGGCCGTTTTCCTTAAAGTATTATCCTTAAGTCATAATACTTAAGGAGGACATTTCAATGAAAAAAGGACTAACGGAACTGGTATTCATACTCGACAAGAGCGGCTCGATGGGCGGCCTGGAGCACGACACGATCGGCGGCTACAATTCAATGCTCGAGAAACAGAAAGCGGTCGAGGGCGAATGCCTTATTACAACGGTGCTGTTCGACAACCACTACGAGCTGCTCCACGACCGCATCGACATCAGGGCTGTAAGCCCCATTACGGAAAAGGAGTATAACGTCCGCGGTTCTACCGCCCTGCTTGACGCAATCGGCACAACAATCAACAAAATCGGCAACGCACAAAAGCACACCGCCGAGGACTACCGTGCCGAAAAGGTAATGTTTGTTATCATCACCGACGGGCAGGAAAACTCCAGTCGGGAATACTCCGGCGAAACCGTAAGACAGATGATTGAGCGTCAAAAGAAAAAGTACGGTTGGGAATTTATCTTCCTCGGTGCCAACATTGACGCTGTTGAGACGGCGGGACGATTCGGAATCGCACCGGACAGGGCGGTGGATTATCTTGCCGACGGTGAGGGAACTCGGCTGAACTTCAAAGCGATGTCGGGCGCTGCAATGTCCTTCCGCAAAACGGGAAGGGTGGATGACAGCTACTTGGATGAAATCCGTAAAGACGCAAAGCAGAGAGGGAAAAAGTAACTCCAAACGATTATACAAGGCGGCGCAGGCTCCGGGGAAGAGTCTGCGCGTTTTTTTGATTTTACATTGGAGTTGCTAATTGTTATAATTAAGGCAAATAAATAGGAGAGCAATATGAAGTTTTTAATTAATGAATCGAGTATGCCTGTCAAGTCCAAAATGTTGGTGTA
>DCTF01000100.1 GCA_002329225.1 Ruminococcaceae bacterium UBA1447 | reverse complement strand
AAAGTTATCGGCAAAGGCCTTGCGGCCTCCCCCGGAGCTGCTTTCGGAAAAGTTGTTTTCACTGCTGAAGAAGCCGTTAAACAAGCCGAATCCGGCGAAAAACTCATTCTGGTTCGTCTTGAGACATCTCCCGAGGATATTGAAGGTATGGCCGTAGTTCAGGGTATTCTTACCGTTCGCGGCGGCATGACTTCCCACGCCGCTGTTGTAGCAAGAGGAATGGGTACCTGCTGCGTAAGCGGTTGCGGTGATATCAGAATGGCTGCCGAAGAAGGCTACTTTGAGCTTGGCGGCAAAAAATATAATGAAGGGGACTATATTTCCCTTGACGGCACCACAGGTAACATTTACGGTGAAGCTATTCCTACCGTTGAGGCTGAAATTTCCGGCGACTTCGATCGCTTCATGAAATGGGCGGACGCCAGAAGAACCCTCAAAGTCAGAACAAATGCCGATACTCCCAGAGATACGGCTCAGGCGGTTCGCTACGGTGCGGAAGGCATCGGCCTTTGCCGCACGGAGCATATGTTCTTTGAAGGTGAACGTATTAAATCCATGCGCGAAATGATTGTCGCCAGGGATGTTGAAGCCCGCAAGGCCGCTTTGGCAAAGATTTTACCCTACCAGCAGAAGGACTTTGAAGAGATGTTCATCGCCCTTGAAGGGCGTCCCATGACCGTCCGCTTCCTTGATCCGCCCCTGCACGAGTTCCTCCCAACCAAGGATGAAGATATTGCGGAAATTGCCGAAGATCTCGGTATGCCGACCGAAAAACTCAAGGACGTAGTTGCTTCATTGCATGAGTTTAACCCGATGATGGGTCACCGCGGTTGCCGCCTTACCGTTTCCTATCCCGAAATTGCGGAAATGCAAACTACCGCCGTCATCAATGCGGCTATTAAAGTAAACAAATCCAACCCCGATTTCAACATCGTTCCCGAAATCATGATTCCTCTGGTTGGCGAAGTTAAAGAACTTAAATATGTCAAAGACGTTGTTACCGCAACTGCTGATAAGCTCATTGCGGAAGCCGGTGTGGAAATGAAGTACATGGTCGGCACCATGCTTGAGATTCCCCGTGCTGCCCTTACTGCAGACGAAATTGCTCAGGAAGCCGATTTCTTCAGCTTCGGCACCAACGATCTGACCCAGANNCTTCGGCTTCAGCCGTGACGATGCGGGCGCTTTCCTCGAAGCTTATTATGAAGCCAAAATCTATGAGTCCGATCCTTTCACCAAACTTGATCAAAAGGGCGTTGGCAAGCTCGTTGAGATTGCTACCGACTTGGGCAGAAAAGCCCGCCCGAACCTCAAGTTGGGTATCTGCGGCGAGCATGGCGGCGATCCCGCTTCCGTAGAGTTCTGCCACAGCCTCGGCTTTGACTATGTTTCCTGCTCACCTTTCCGTGTGCCTATTGCAAGGCTTGCGGCAGCTCAGGCAGCTATTAAGGAAAGCAGAGCAAAATAATTTTTAATTTTACCTACTATAATCTTCGAACAGGCGAAAGCTTTTCGTGATGCAAACGGTCAGTGTATTTGCCCGTCACAGTGGCGGAAAGTTGAAGCTAATATCAAAGATATCCGTCTATCGAATAAAATCGGTAGGCGGATTTTTTAATTTGAAAATTTATAGATTAACGCGTTTTGCCCCAATCTTTAAACTGTTTTAAAAGTTGTTTGCCCCAATGATGTTTTTTGATTTTATATTCTGACGGTTTGAAAAGTCATAAAAATTAGCGGCAAATAACATTGAAAAGTCAATTTTTACGGTGAAATGCATTAATCAATCGCAACACTACAAAAAAAGAGCCGTGCAAATAAATTCTGCACAGCTCTTCTGTAAATAAAGGTTTAATCAACTTGGTTGTAAAACACTTCTAAAATTAACTCATAAAGTGCGGTTTCATCCACTATAAACTCCGCATACTTCTTGCCTTGTACCACTTTACCTTTCACAATCTTAAAGTCAAAGTTGCCGTTGATATTTGTTTCCAACAGGCGGGTTGTCAGGTATGTAACGTCGGACACTTCCAGGTTCGTGGCGGAATAGGGAAGGACTTTTTTGAAGAGTTTGACGGGAACGGAAATGTTTTTCTTGGTCATCTTTAACACCTTTTGTGAAAACTCCGTCAAATACTGCCGCTGACGTTTTATCCTCTGGTTATTTGAATCCAGAAGTTTGCTATCCCGATACTGAACATAGTCTCTTGCATCTTTGCCGAGGAGGGTAACAACTTCTCCCTTTGTGACGATTTTGCCGGAGAGTCTCAATGTTTCCAAGGATGTTAAAGTCACGCCGCCCACGGAGTCGTTAAGAGCCGCTATCGACTCCAAGTCCATGGCAAAGTAATACTTGAGGGGCATGCCGTAAAAAAGTCGGGAAAAAGAGCGCATCACGTTTTCGGCGCTTGTATTCTTTCCGTCGCCGTAGGCGTAAGCCAGGCATATCTGCTTATTGTCTGTCCGAATAAAACTTCCTCCGTAAGAATATACATCCACATCTGCCAGAGCATCACGTGAAAGCCCGATGACAGTTGTCTTACCCGTTTTGACATCGAGTGTTACAAGAAAAAGAGCGTCGGCCTGTCCGTTTTCTCCCGGGACGGAACTGTCTTCCGGCAATTCTTCCCTGTCTACCCCCATGCATAAAACGCTTACAATATTCTCGTTAAGGCGGTAAGTACTCCCTTTGTATTTAACAAGGCGCCCGCCCTCATCGTCGTAAGCGTCTTCCGTTTGGTCCGGCAACATAACGGAGATGCCTCCTTCGGGGTGCATCTTCTTTTTACCG
Organism: Ruminococcaceae bacterium UBA1447; assembly: GCA_002329225.1. Taxonomy (GTDB): domain Bacteria; phylum Bacillota; class Clostridia; order Oscillospirales; family Acutalibacteraceae; genus UBA1447. Next base: position 2,690 of record DCTF01000100.1, on the reverse strand, counting down.
GTTTGATAAAATGCAAAATATATTCCGGCAAGAATAAGGGCAATAACGATGAAAACAAGAAAAATAACAAGCAAAGAACGCTTTGTTTTTTTATTCTTTCGGACCTTCTCGGTGCTGTTTTCGATTCTACTGCGTTTGCTCATCTTTTATCAAAACCCCCTGAACCAAATAACGATTAGGTGCACTTCTTGAGGCGGTAGGACAGGTGGAGAGAGTTTCTATTTTATCCGTTACGTCCAAAGTAACTCCTTCCCGGATATTACGCACCATAGACTTGGGATTAAGGCAGCTTTCCAGATATGCCTTAAAAATCTCATCGTCATACATATTAAATGAGTTAAGTATATGCCGGTCGTCATAAACATAAGCGGCAAAGATATCATAGGTCAGCATTCGATCCGGGGTGTAGATATACATGTAACGGTACTCCTCAAAAAAGTCCGGATCCTTATATCTCAACAATGAGGCGAACATCAGTTTGTTGGCCCAATTATGACCGTATATTACAGTGTTCGGGTCGCTGAAAAACAAGTTGTTCTTCCTCTGTGTGTAAATAGAGCCGACTTTGTCAAATTTTTTTTCAAAATTGTGGGTTAAGTAAAAGTTGTCGTGCTCCTCATAACTTTGCAAAATCGGATGATCTACCGTGGTTCCCGGTATGCGTATCCATGCATAAATATCTTCATTAATTGTCTTTAACTCATCAAAGTTGATGGGATTGACCGGTCTTGTATCTTCCGGTGTGGTAGTCTCAGTGATGTCTGTTACAGTAGTTTGCTCTTCCCAGGGACGGCCAGAAAGGCAGAACTTTATTATGCTGCCCAAAGCGAACAAAAAAAGCAGGATTGCAACAACATATACTACTCGCCAAAACATTTTCTTTTTATTCATTTAGTTGTCCGTTCCTCCGAATCTCGGTGATTTTTACGGTTAAATTATAGGCTTTCCTCCGATAACTGTCAACGCACCAAAAACTAAGAGAAGCGAATAATTAAAAAGCGGACGCTTTTGCGCCCGCCGAAGTTGAATTTTATCAGTACCTTACAAACAGTTGCGTTTGATACAAAGCATTCGCATTCATTGCTACCCCAACGCCTAAATGGGTAAAGTTACCCAATATGTTAGCCCTGTGTCCGCTGCTGTTCATATAGCTTTCGTGGGTGGAAATGGCGCTCGGATGATTTTTGGCAATATTTTCTCCAAAGGCTCTATAATCTATTCCGGCTGCCTGAATTCTCTGTTTTGGAGTAACACCTTCCGGAGTATTATGATTGAAGTAGTTGCGGTTTAACATATCCTGGGAATGTTCTCTGGAAACAGTTTCCAGTTTTTTGTCGTATCGTACCGGATCAAGAGAATTCCTGACACGAATGGAATTGGCAAGATAAAAACTGAGTTTTTCGTAACTGTCCGAAGTTTGTTTGCTCGGAAGGGGTAGCAGTTTGAGGGTTTGTTCAGCAGAGTAGGCAATGACTTGAATTGCAGTCAGGGTTCCTCCTTTGGTGGTATCATAAAATACGGTAACATATTTTTGGCTGTCGCTGAACACATCACGCTGATCGGTTTTATCCAGAATGTATTGAGTATTGCCCTTTAGAATTGAAGTTACCGGTCCGGTATATTTTGATGAAAAAGCGCTTCGCACCGTGCTTTTTGAAGCCCCGACTTTCACCCCTTCAAAGGAGAGCGTGGGACTGTTGCTATAAAGGCCGACTACAGTGTTGTTCTGAATACCGACCATAACAAAATTGGCGTAGTTTTTGTGATATACATACCAACTAAAGCCGTATTCGCTTTTCTCTTGAGCTGCAGGATTCCCGAATTGGGCGGTGATGTCTGCAAGAGGTTTACCGATAAGGTTATCCAGTTTGCAACTGTATGCCGGTTGTGCAGGCTTGACCGGGGCTTTTGTGGTTGTTGCAGGCGGAGTTGGCTTTGTTGTCGTTGTGGCAGGAGGTTGTGTTGCAACGGGCTTTACAGGTTGGGGAGATACTCTTGCTGCTTGAGGAGGTTTGGCGGTAGCAGTTATCTCTTCAGCGGTAGTAGCAGCACTCTCAATCTCAATTTCGCACTTGCTCTCATTCTCAATCTCGCTCTCAAGCTCGGTATCCGTATCGGTGTATTCGTCAGTTACCTCATTAGTGGTGGCCTCATCTTCGGGTTTAAGCCTTATGGCAGTTTTTTCAATGCAATTATTTGTATCAGTGCTGTTCGCAGGCAAATCTGAAGCCGGTTCAGCGGAAGTCATATTTATAGTCTGCTCTACGGAGCCTTCTGAAACGGGAACAACCCCGCCTCTGACCGGATTGGTAAGGAAGGAAACCGCATATATGCCGACTGAAAATACCAGAACGGCAATGATTAGCAGGGAAAATAGTTTGGTTTTCATGCGGTTTGCCTCCTTTCATTAAATTTATTGCTGAAAAAACAAAACAGGCAACCGACTAAAATCAGTTGCCTGAAAGCAAATACAGAAGTATCGTCACATAACAAAATAACAAAAAGTGAATACTGTCCGGCAACTGGCTGCCATAGGTCAAAAACCTTTAGGCCCTTTAGCTTTGCGCCCCTGCCTTTCGACAGGTTTGCCAAATATTCGATTTTCACCATGATATTATCATACAAAATGCCGGATGTCAAGCGTTTTATCTAAAAAAATGAAGAAATGAAGATTGCAAGTTTAATTGTCG
>DCTF01000066.1 GCA_002329225.1 Ruminococcaceae bacterium UBA1447 | reverse complement strand
CAGGACACTCCGAAAAAACGCTTTAGAGGACATCCGATATAAAGCATATAAAGCCGGAAAAACAGGGCTATCCCGGCGTGAGAAAGAAGCAATATAAAAACACGCTTTTTACTCAGCTTTTTCAATATTAAAAATCGTTTTTAAGCGGATAGCCGTTGGCGTCTACGGCAATTGAACCCGTGAGCAGTTGAACGGCTTCCACTATGACCCAAATTGCTACCGCTGTCGTGCTTAACCCGCAGGTAAAAACTCCGCCCAATAATGCAAGCAACAATTGTGTGACCGCCTTGCTGTTGTACCCCAAGTAAAAGTTATGCGCACCGTATACTCCGAGAAAAAATGCCAGAAGGGCTGCGACAAGTTTCGACTTTTGTTCGGGATAACCTTGGTTGTATTGCTGGGGAGGCGGCACAAAAGATACGCCGCAGCTGACGCAAAAGACGGCATTGACATCGGTTTTAGCGCCGCAGTTGGGGCAGAATTCTCTTCCCTGCCCGGCAGGTACGCCGCATTTCATACACACATAGGCACCCTGCTCTAATCCGTTGCCGCAATTTCTGCAATACATATTCTCCACTCCGTTTTATTAAACTATTTCAGTATATTCTTAATGTTCGTCCAGGCTTTGAAAAAATCCGCAACCCCGTCAGCTAAACTGTAATATTCACCGTCTGCCTCCGTTGTGGGGTGCAGGGTCATACCGGCGTCGCCCGCCGTAAGGAATTGAGGGTGAGCGGCATCGGACCAGACGGTTGCCTGTTCGGGTTGTTCCAAAAACCAAAGAATAAAATCACTGAACTCGCTTTGGTAGATGGTGCCCACATGAGCAACTTCTCTGAAAAACCAAACCTGCTCCGGGAACATACAGGTTGAAGCGTCTACCACCCGGTCGGGGGATACATGATTTTTGCCGCAGCAGGGGTTGGCCTGAACATAATCTTTCGGGAATCTTTCCCCTAACAGAGCGACCGTTGCGCCGTTGCTTGTGCATACCGTCTCAATCAGACCGTCACCGTGTTTTATAGCTGAGGGGAAGGCGGGTATCAAAACATCCTCATAGTGGGATGTAAAATAAACCGTCACTCCGCTTTCCATGGCGTTTTCAATAAGTTCCTGCCGTTTAACTCTTACGTTATAATGAAAGTCATCTATTCTTTCCACAAGTTTTGCATATTTCGGGTCGCTCAAGTGCATTTCTTTTGCCTGTTCAAAAGCGCCCTCACGTACAAGAGCCCACATCCCCGGCATGGTTCCGAGGGAAGCGGTGACCGCCTCGTCCAGAACCCTGTCTTTTTGAGATGAAAGCATACCGTTTACAAAATCAACGATTGTTTTTAAAACGCCCGTTTGGTCAAGGAACTCCACAAAGGCGTCAAGGAACTCATCAACCTCCGGGTTGATGTTGACATTCAGCCGTATGTAGTGCTTGAGTGCTGTTCTGTCAATAAAAACTTCTCCCACAAGTATTTCACTGGCCGCCAATGAGCCCGAAAAAGCGGCGGAGAGGAATACACAGCTTTCAACATCTTCATAACCGAAAAGATAAAAATAAGCCATCGTCACGCACCCGCCCATACTGCAGGCGGTAATATCCACCTTGGAGCAACCCGTTTCCGCTTTTACCCTTTGTATCATGGCGTCAAGCGCCCTTGCATGTTCCAGCGGGTCCAAACGCCAATCATAGTTAAAAAAGTAGACATTTTCCGCACCCAAACGGTCACTTGCGGAGTGTAAAAAGCCCTCTTCACTTATAAACGCTTCAGCTAAAAATTCGGGATAATTTGCCATGGAGAGAGGATAGGTAGTTGTGGAAACATTGTATTTTGAATTCCCGTCATTATCACAGGAGGACGGCTCAAGTACTTTATTCAACAAAGGCACAATTACATCGCCGAGTTTATCCCAGTCTTTATAAACGGCGGCTGACGATAACCCCCAGATTGCTTTTACGGCAATCTCGCCAAAGTTCAGTACCGGCGGCCAGACCTGTTCCTCGTTCGGTGTTCCTTCATCTTTAATAAGCGGTGCGCCGTTCATACCGCCTACAACTATCAGAGGTGTGGGCCCGCTGCCTTGATTTTCGGCGGCGAAAGCGGGCGTTACTGTAAGAAAAACAAAAGAAAGGGCAAGCAATACTACAAACAATCTCTTCATAAAAAAACCTCATATCAATTCTGTTTTTATTGTCAACATCAATTACCTGTACATTCAAAACAAAGCCAGCCGTTGTCCTCATGCCTTTTTGTTATCTTTAAATCGTTTTCGGCAAAGGCTTTAAGTACCTCATCTTCCCTTTGGACAATAATGCCGGAAGTGACAAAGACGCCTTCAGGTTTAAGAAAGCGCCTTATCTGACCGCTGAGAATAATCACAGCGTCTGCGACAATGTTTGCAAGGATTAAATCATACTTTCCGGACACATTTTGAGTAAGGTCACCCAATGCAACAGTGTAATCGGGGGCGGAAAGCCCGTTTAACCTGCCGTTTTCAATGGCGGTTTTTACCGCAAGTTTGTCAATATCCACACCCGTGGAACTTTTTGCACCCAAAAGCAGGGCCGNNCGCCGAGAATACCGCTGCCGCAGCCCACATCAAGTACTTCGCTTTCAGCCGTTACAAGCCCTTCCAGGGCTTCCAGGCAGAGTTTTGTGGTTTCGTGCCCCCCGTTGCCGAAAGCGAGGCCGGGTTCAATATTCAGAACAATCCTTCCCCCCGCCTCGTCAACGGACTCCCAAACGGGGCGGATGAAAAGCTTTTCGCCTATTGGGAAGGGCTTAAAATAAGCCTTCCAGTTGTTTTCCCAGTCTTCATTTTTGCACAGCTTTGTGTCAACTGAAAAAGATATCCCGGAGCGCTTATACAGCTCGGACAAAAATGCCGAAGCCTCCGCAGGGTTTTCTTCCGGTGAGATATAAAGGTGAATAAGCCCCTTTGACCTGTCTTTGGCCAGCAGTTCTTCATCTATAAGGTCAATGTGCGCTATCTCCCGCGCTTCCTGTTCAAGGTTGCGGTAATCTTCCACATATATTCCGTAGGGTACCGCCATATGGGCAATATCCGCCGCCCGGTCAAGGTCATCGGCGCTGACCGTAATAGTAATTTCCGTCCAGTCCATATTAACTCCGGGAATAATCAGTATTTATTGTGCACATCCTCGGCAAAGCACAGCACATCTTTAATCTCCAGAACGCTGCCGTCGTCGAGCATTATCTTACCGCTCATCTTCCCGAACACCTGATGCTGTTCGGTGCTGATAATACCTACATTGAGCTTTGCGTAACGGTCGAATATCGGTATAAAATCGGTTTCAAAGCGCCCGTCGCTTGAAGAAAAAGTCCAGGGCTTTACATAGCTGTCCTTCGGAATATTGAATTTTACATCATCGAGTTTGTGGGAAACGCCGTCATAAAAAACAATGTTTTCCGATGCGGCTTTTGTATCCCCGAAACCGTAACCGATGTTGAAACCGAAAGGTTTGCCGTTTACAACGGCGTTGCCCGAACCCCAGTACCAGGTATTGTCATAAGTCCAGACTCCGCGTCCCCAGTCAAGGGTGCCGAAATCCGTTTCGGGGTTGAATTCATACTTTTTGCCTTCAAACTCAACATAGCCGTCAGCAGGCATACAGTTGATTTTCTGGTTATAGTAGAACGCCGTCTTTTTTTCCGCCCACGGGGTGGCTATGGTCATGCTGTCCATATCGGGTTGCTTCAAGTTGATTTTTGCCTTGACAGGTTGCCCGTTGGAGAAGTTCCGGCACGCAAACTCCAAATCTCTTTTACCCGGGGCTACCGTGTAACGGATTTTAAAGTTCTTGTCTTCATAACTGAAACTTTCATCGGAGGTGGGAGGCAATTTCAGTTTGCCGAAAGTCAGTGGCCTGATAGCGGTTTTTGTTATGTGGTTCGGTGTTTTAAAGTCTAAAAAGGTTACGGAAAGCATGGCAAGATAGCTGAGGTCGGAAACAGTCATGGCTATGCCGAAGTCGCTTGAAAGTACAAGATAATAGTCCCATTCTTTAATGCTGAACCTTGACGCTTGTATAGCGGAACGGTCATAAATCTGTACGGGTTTTCTGGACCAGCCGGGCTCGGTAAGACTGCCGTCTTTTTTGAGCAAAGGTTGTACCGCTGTTACTTCATGGTTTCTCATAATTACCTCCTTATAAATTAAAAAACAGTTTATATCCGACTCTAAACCCAATCCGATTTAGAGTAAATCAGCCTCGGTGTTTATCGGCTTCCTGCCGGTATTGTAAAGTTTTCTGTTATCCAAAGACCACTGCCTACCGGTAAAGGTACGGGCATCCACCTCGCTGACCGCTTTGGCGATTGTATATACCCTGGCATCCAGCATGTCAAGTTGGGATAAAATTTCCGCCTCTAAAAACATTGGCCGAACGGCGGCGCCGAACTCGGGTTCCCCGTGGTGAGAGATAATCATATGCTGCAGCAGCATTAAAAGTTCTTTCGGTGTGCCCAGGCGTTCCCCGACTTTCTGTACCCGTATGGCGCCCCTTACAAGGTGTCCCACCAAAGAGCCGTCATCGGTATAGCCGGTGACCACTCCTGCGTCGGTAACCTCAAATTCTCCGACTTTATCCAAATCGTGCAGAATAATTCCGGCATAGAGCAAATCCCTGTCCACAAAGGGATAAACTTCGCAAACGCCTTTTGCCAGACGAAGGATGGAAAGGGTGTGATAGAGCAGTCCGCTCCTCATAGCGTGGTGAAGTTTAAATGCAGCCGGCCAATAAAGCAGTTCTTCTTTCATTTCCGCAAGAATTTCCAAAACAAGCGCCTGCAGGCCTTTGTCTTCAAAACTCTTTGTAATACTTACAATTTCTTCAAACATAGCCTCTCCGGAATATTCCGAGGAGGGGACAAAGTCCTCATACTTAAGGTTGTCGCTCTCAACCGCCGGGCGAATTCTTTCCACCCGCAGTTGGTCTGCACCGTTAAACTCGCTTATTGTTCCNNCTTTATAATCCCAAAACTTTGCCGGTATTTCTCCGTCAGAATCGGAAAGCAGCAAATCCAGGTACGGCAAACCTTTGGCTGTAACCTTTTTTTCAAGGTTTTTAATCAAACAAAACCCCTCAACGGTTCCGGCAGTGTTTATTTGAGTGAAGTTCATAAAATGTGTTTTCCTTTCCCTTGAGTCGGCATAAAAGCCCCTTGATATAACACAAATATAATACCATAGAACAGCCGATAAAACAATGATTCCTCAGGGGTTTAGGGCGGCATTTTGCTTA
>DCTF01000113.1 GCA_002329225.1 Ruminococcaceae bacterium UBA1447 | reverse complement strand
CGTCTAATTGGATTTTAGTATAAGGAAAGCACCATTGTCAGGGCAAGAAGAATTGCCAACATTTTGCCGAATTTACTTTTCATATTTTTCCCCTTTCAAAAAAAACTGATATATGTGCCACTTAAGCACAAGCATAAGCACAAGCAAAAGTATACAACGACTTTTGCACGATTTCAACCTTTGTTTGTTCTGCAATCAAAATAAAAAGGCTCGGGGGCGCTCCTGCGCCCCCACACAAAATTTATTTCAACAAAATCAATAGGCAAAATCCCATATTTTCAAAGTGTTCACAAGAACAGCTGAACCCACAACGCTCATTCCGGTAACTTTTGTCGGCTCATTTATACTAATTTTCACAGACATATACTGATTCAGTGTAACGATTCGATTGGTTTTCGGATTATACTCAAGCTCTGCTGTACAATTATAGTACCTTAGTTCATATGAAGCATCTTTAACAGCCCAATTCACATTGCTGTTCTCAATCAATGTGGAATCAATTTCCGAACGGGCAAGAGGGCTGAACATCTTGCCGGTGTTGCTAGGCGCTTGCCCGGTTTTCTCATTATATGGTTCCGGGTTAATCTCATCCTTGAGAACAATACTGAGCCTATAATTGCCATTGGGAAGCGCAACACAAGACGCTGTTTTTATCGCACCTGTATCTGTTAAAAGACAACCCTTGGGCGCTTTGTAAACAGGGAACCACCTTGTATCGTCACCCTTGTTATGTTGTTCCACTACCGCCTTGTCTTCTTCTTTCATAAAAAATCCGGCCAGACTTAACATAACGTTCACAAGCGTTTTTCCCTTTTGGAACTCTCTTTGATCCTTGGGAAGAGCCTGAAATTCCTTTTTCTTAAAAGCAGGTTTTTCAGCCTTCGCTTTATTCATTACTTCGGTATAAGCGGCAAGAATTTGAGCATTGCCTTCGGGCTTGCCGGGCACAACCGGAGCGTCTGTTGCGCCGCCGTCCGCAGTGGTGCCGTCTTCAGAGGTTGTTCCGTCTTCGGCAGTGGTGCCGTCTGTGGTAGTTTCATCTGCGGGGGAGCCGTCCGTGGCGGTTTCATCAGGATCAACATCGCCGCCCTGGACAGTGGTTTCCGTAGTGGTGGTTTCCTTGTTATCTTTGCCGCAGGCTCCGAGGGAGAGTACGATTGCAAGAGCCATAATAAGCGCCAAAAAACGGGTGAGCTTTTTCTTCATAAAAAATACTCCTTTTTCATTTTTTTGCGGGCAGATTCCTTCACCTGTCCTAATCATCGCAATTATATATCGCTCTGAACTTATTTGTCAACTCATCCCGGAGGGTGTGGATAAGCTTCATTTTTTATGCTATACTACTGCCGTTTTTACAGTAAGATTTTCTAACCGGATGTGCAGAGCAAAATGTCCCGTTTGTTCAACGGTTAATCGGAATATCGGCCACTATTGCAAATGCAGTAGCAGTAATACTACAAGGTTTAAGGGGATTGATATGGCGGAAATCAGCTTTGTTTCATGGAATGTTAACGGAATAAGAGCCGCTGTAAAAAAGGGGTTTGAAGATGCCTTCAACGACTTTGATGCGGACTTTTTTTGCCTGCAGGAAACCAAGGTGCAAGCCGGGCAAATAGAGCTTGACTTGCCCGGCTATAACCAATACTGGCACTACGCTTTGCGCAAGGGTTATTCAGGTACGGCCGTGTTTGCAAAAAAAGAACCTCTGGATGTAAAATACGGAATAGGCGATTCCGACTTTGACGATGAGGGGAGAACCGTCACCCTGGAATATANNTATCCCGGTTTTTATTTGGTTAATATTTACACGCCAAATGCCAGAGACGGGCTTGTAAGACTTGATTACCGTATGACCTGGGAGGACAGTTTCCGCAGTTATGTCGGCGGTCTGGATAAAGAAAAACCCGTGGTTTTTTGCGGGGACTTGAATGTGGCTCACAAAGAAATCGACTTGAAGAACCCCAAATCCAACAGGAAAAATCCGGGTTTTACCGATGAGGAGAGGGGCAAGTTCGGGGAACTTTTAGATGCCGGTTTTACGGATACTTTCCGCCACTTTTATCCCGACCTTGAAGACGCCTATACCTGGTGGTCCTACCGTTTTAATGCACGTGCCAACAATGCAGGATGGAGAATCGACTNNATTTTCTTGTTTCCGACCGGCTCAAAGGCAACTTGCTGAAAGCGGGCATCAGGGATGATATTTTCGGTTCGGATCACTGCCCCGTCACCCTGACTTTGGAGATTTGAGGTGAAGTCACCGTATGAAAGCACGCAAATTACTTCTTCCCCTTCTTTTGATACTTGCGGTAATGTCGGTCTGCTTGGCGGTTTTCGGCCCCCGGTTTTTAAAACAGCGGACAGACGGTAAACATCACAATAACGATATAGATTCAAACTTTTCCCTGAAAAACTCCCGCTACACTCCCGCCCTGACCTTAACGGATATGCCGGAGTTTCCGCCTCTACTGACGGATATTCCGAATATTTTTTACACCGTAAACCCCAAAAACGGGGATGTGTCTTTTTTTGAATATTCTCCGACGGGGCTTAATCCCTACGGCGGGGAAGTTTTTTCCGTTGAAAAAACCGTTACTTGCAGCCATCAGGATATACCGGTAACCCTTTCATACATAGAAAAGGACGGAAAAGTTGCGGGTTACGGACTGTATACTTCCGATTTAACGGGCACACCCGGCAGGATATACCCCTATGCCCTTTTTAAGCTCACCGCTCTCCCCCCGGGTTACGGTAAGCAGGGAGCATTGCTTCTAATCGACTTTGATAAAAAGGACTTCTGGCAAAATGATCGGCTGTACACCGAGGCGTTTATAATCGGGCTTAAAGGTTCCTCTTTAAAAACTCAACGCTTCACCACCAATAACTCCCGTACGGTGGACGAAACGGGAGCTTTCCGTTCCGATTGGACACTTTTTACCGACTACTTTTTAAAAAGCACGGGCAGCACCGGGTATTTTTTGTCCTCCCGGGACTATAATCTTGACCAAAAGGGTCTGGTAGCGGATATTCTTTCCCCCTCCGACTTAAAGCCTCCGCGAGTGGTTACCGGCATTCTGGGGCTTTGGGCAGGTGTAACGCCCAAGGGACTGACTTACCTCAGACCGTCCTCCACAGGATTTGACCTGTATGTTTTTGCCGACAAAAAAGAGAGGCTTGTCAAGAGTTTTGACGGGGATTATAGGGCGGATTATCTGGCTCAAGGAGATTATGTTCTTAATAAAAAAACGCTTATGCTCACAAACCTAATCACGGGGGAAGAAAAACTGCTTAAAGACATCAACATAAGCGGAGCCGCTTTTTTAAGCGTAAGTCCCGACGGTTCCCGTGCCGTTATCGCCTCCCCCGGAGGAGGAGAAAACCCCGGCAAGACAAAACAGTCTTTGATTTTTTATAACCTTGAAGATGAAAGCTTTAAAAGCTTCGCCGAACCCCTTCTTTTTTCCGTATCCAACCCCAATTTCGGTTGGGCGCAAGGCAAAACCCTGTTCCATCTTCGTCCCGCAAGGGACGACGGCACAGGGCTGGCTTATTGTTTTATTGATTTGAGCGCACTTGACAGTTAAGGCTAAGCGTGCGGCATTTTCAGATGTTTTCTTCCCTGAAATCTATGACAATCTCTTTATGATTTACCTCGACCTTGCGGTATTTAACCCCGGACGCATCGAACATTCTTTTTGAGGCTATTACCGACGGTGTGTTTGCATATTTGTCCGAAAGGTAAAGCACTTCGCGAATGCCGCTTTGAATGATGGCTTTGGCACATTCATTACAGGGAAAGAGAGCCGCATAAATCTTGCACCCGCTCAAACTGCCCGTATTATGGTTAAGTATGGCATTGAGTTCCGCATGGCAGACATAGGGATATTTTGTGTCCACATCGTCGCCCTCCCTCTCCCAGGGGAATTCGTCGTCACTGCAGCCGATAGGCATCCCGTTGTAGCCCACGGACATTATCTTATTGTCTTTGCTCACTATACAGGCGCCCACTTGCGTATTGGGGTCCTTGCTCCTGTGGGCGGAAAGCAGAGCGATTCCCATAAAATATTCATCCCAGGATATATAGTTTTCCCGTTTGGACATAAATTACGCCGTCCTCTCCCGCATCATTTTTCTACTGTCGAAAGGTTAGCATATCCGGCTTGATTTGGCAAGGGAGGCGAGGGAAGAAGAATGTTTTTTCAGAATATTTTCCCCTTATTACATTACACTGTGTTATACTATGCCCCGTAATCGTTCTATTATCCTGCCGCTTGCGGCAAATTACCGATAAGAGGTTTTAACAATGAGTTTTTTGAAAAAGATTTTCGGAGATTACTCAACAAAAGAAATAAAAAGAATACTGCCCCTGAGGGACAAAACTCTTGCTCTGGAAGAAACCTGCTCAAAGCTCAGCGATGATGAGCTGAGGGCCAAAACCCCGGAGTTCAGGGAGCGCCTTGCAAAAGGCGAAACCCTTGACGACATTTTGCCCGAAGCTTTTGCCGTTTGCCGGGAAGCTTCCTGGCGGGTGCTGGGCATGAAGCACTTCCCCGTGCAGGTTGTGGGCGGCATCATTCTTCATCAGGGCAGAATTGCCGAGATGAAAACGGGTGAGGGTAAAACTTTGGTCGCCACTTTGCCCGCTTACCTTAACGGGCTGACCGGTCAGGGCGTACACATTGTTACGGTCAACGACTACCTTGCCCGTCGTGACAGCGAGTGGATGGGTAAGGTGTACCGCTTTTTGGGGCTTACCGTAGGGCTTATCATTCACGAGAAAGAAAATGATGAGCGGCGGGAGGCCTATTTGGCGGACATTACCTACGGTACAAACAACGAAATGGGCTTTGACTATTTGAGGGACAACATGGTGCCTTACAAAGAACAAAAGGTTCAGCGGGGCCATGTATTTGCCATTGTTGACGAGGTGGACTCCATACTTATTGACGAGGCGAGAACCCCTTTGATTATATCCGGTAAAGGGGACCAGTCCACAGAGCTTTACCGCATGGCAAACTCCTTTGCCAGAACCTTGACTATGGCCAAGGTTAAAGAAATTAACGAAAAGGAAAACGCCGAAGATATAGCCCAAGGGGACTATATCGTAGACGAAAAGGCCCGCACGGCCACCCTCGCCAAAAGCGGTGTTGAAAAGGCGGAAGAGTTCTTTAAGCTGGAAAACCTCATGGACGCCGAAAATATGACCATACAGCACCATATAAATCAGGCAATCAAGGCTATCGGGGTTATGCAGCGGGATATTGACTACGTGGTTAAAGACGGCGAGGTGCTCATTGTTGACGAGTTCACCGGCCGTATTATGCTCGGGCGCCGCTATAACGAGGGGCTCCATCAGGCTATTGAAGCTAAAGAAGGCGTTGCCGTTGAACACGAAAGCAAAACTCTGGCAACAATAACCTTCCAGAACTATTTCAGGCTTTACAAAAAACTTTCCGGCATGACGGGTACCGCCATGACGGAAAGCGCCGAATTCCAGGAGATATACAAGCTTGACGTGGTTGAAGTCCCCACCAATAAACCGATGATAAGGGAAGATTTGCCGGACGCGGTTTATAAAACGGAAAGGGCTAAATTCAACGCCGTAATAGAACAAATTCAGCAGTGCCACGAAATAGGCCAGCCGGTACTGGTGGGTACGGTATCCATTGAAAAGTCCGAACAGCTCAGCGCTCTGCTGAAAAAACAGGGCATAAAGCATGAGGTACTCAACGCCAAGTTTAACGACAAAGAGGCGGAAATAGTCGCCCAGGCCGGCAAATTCGGGGCCGTCACCATCGCCACCAACATGGCGGGACGCGGTACGGATATTATGCTCGGAGGCAACTCCGAATATCTTGCCAAAACCGAAATGCGCCGTATGGGCTATTCTGAAGAGTTAATAGCTGAAGCTGACGGTCATGCCGATACGGACGATGAAGAACTTAT
>DCTF01000065.1 GCA_002329225.1 Ruminococcaceae bacterium UBA1447 | reverse complement strand
AGAAATCGCAAAAATGCTCCCCCCTACCCGAAGACAGGCTCAACTCCTTTTTCCCTACAAGGCGGGGTCACAGGCCGCCGAACTGCGGTGCGACTCGGCGGTTTTAAAAGAGGAGTACCGCCCCGACGGCATCTTTCTGGATGTAATTACAAGTATAAAATTACTGGACAAATACAAAGAATATATGCTGGATTAATCTTTCCGGCCGAAAGGCGAAGTTATGGTTTTTTCAAACCTGTTTTTTCTCTACATTTTTTTACCGCTCAATCTGCTTTTCTATTCGCTGGCTAAAACCATACCGGCAAAAAACGCGGTCATGCTCGTTTTCTCCCTTTTCTTTTACGCCTGGGGGGAACCGAAGTATGTTCTGCTTTTGGTGGGAATGGTGTTTGCCGACTGGATTTTTGCCCTTCTTATTGAAAACTCGGCAAACAAAAAAACAGCCGGATTCTGGCTTGTGCTTGCCTGCATTGTCAACCTCGGTTCAATCGGAATATTTAAGTACGGAACTTTTATTGCGGCTAATCTTAAAGCCCTCACGGGCTACCCTGCGGTTATTCCCGCCATCGCTCTGCCTATAGGCATTTCATTCTACACCTTTCAGATTCTATCCTATGTAATTGACGTTTACCGGGGCGAGGTAAAGGCTCAACGCAATTTTGCCCATCTGCTGATGTATGTGAGTTTATTCCACCAATGCATAGCCGGGCCGATTGTACGTTATTCGGATGTTTCCGCCGAAATCATCAAAAGGCAAACGAATATCCCTCAAATCAGCGCCGGAATAACCCGTTTTGCCGTAGGGCTGGCTAAAAAAGCCCTGCTTGCCAACACCTGCGGACTTATTGCCGATGCCGCCTGGCTGACGGACAGCGCCGCAGCCGAAGCGGGGAATTTAGCCGCCAATTCGGCGGTTTTGGCTTCAAGACCCGCCGCCTTTTTGTGGCTGGGCGCTTTGGCGTTTACCCTGCAGATTTATCTGGACTTTTCCGCCTATTCGGACATGGCAATAGGTATGGGGCTGATGATAGGCTTTCACTATAAAGAAAACTTCCTTTATCCCTACACCGCAAACTCCGTATCCCACTTCTGGCGGCTGTGGCATATATCCTTAAGCTCTTTCTTCCGTGATTATGTTTACTTCCCCTTGGGGGGCAGCCGCCGGGGACTTGCCCGCACGGTGTTCAACCTGTTCATCGTATGGCTGCTCACGGGGCTCTGGCACGGTGCAAGCTGGAACTTTGTGCTCTGGGGGCTGTATTTCTTTGTCTTCATCGCCGCCGAAAAGGTTTTTCTTGCCGGGGTGCTTAAAAAACTGCCGAAAGTCTTCGGGCATATTTACACTCTTACCGTTGTACTTTTCAGCTGGGTTCTTTTCCGCTTCCGACAACTCCCCTTAGGTTGGTTGGTGTTCAAGGGCATGTTTGCTTTAAACAAAAATCCCTTCACCTCTTTCGAGACAAAGACCATGTGGCTCAATTATATCTTCTTCCTTGCGGTGGCGATTATTGCGGTCACGCCTCTTGTCAAAAAAATCTCCGACTATTTCGCATCGCCTAAAGTTGCCGCCACCGTCCCCGGCATAATAATCAACTATGCCCGCATACCCGCCGTAATTCTTTAAGTTATTCTTTCCACCTTTGCTTTGGTGGGCAACAGCTACAATCCGTTCTTATACTTTCAATTTTAAAGAGGGACACCTTTATGGAAAACAACGGCTTATCCCGAAAATCAAATAACAAAAAACACCATCGCCGCATAGCGGAAGGCATTTTAGTCCTGCTGTTCACTCTGGTTCTGGCATGCGGCTTTGTTTTATCCCTATGCCTGCCTTTAAGACCCTCCGTTTCTGAAAACGAAAAGAGGGAGCTTAGCCCCTTCCCCGCTTTCAGTTTTAAGGCTCTGTTTGACGGCAGTTATTTTCACGGAATCGACCTCTGGTTTTCCGACACCTTCCCGCTGAGGGAAAGTATTATCGCCGTCAACTCCCGAATACAGAGCCTTCACGGAATTGGCAACGTGCAGATAAAGGGCAATTTGGAACAAGGGGACGACATTCCCGACGCTCCTCTTTCCACAACGGAACCGCCCTCGGATTTGGCGCTTCAAACGACCGCAACGGAGCCGCCGACAACCGCCAAAGAACCTGAAGACGACCCGGATGTTCCCAGAGAAAGCTTTGATTCATTTCTGCTCTACGGTACGGGCGGCTACGATTATTATAACTTCCGCAAGGATATGGCAAACCGCTACATCGGACTTATTAACCGCACCGCCGCCGGTTCAAATGCTGCCCTTTACTCCATGGTAGTACCCATCAGCACCGACATCATATTGCCGGAAAGCGTAAAAAAATCCATAAACAGTTCCGACCAGAAAAAGGCCTCGGAATATCTTTACGGCTCCATGGCGCCGGACATTAAAACAATCCCCGTTTATGACTCCCTTATGGCGCACCGCAACGAATATATCTACTTCCGCACCGACCACCACTGGACCGCCCTCGGCGCTTATTACTGCTATGTGGAGTGGGCAAAAGTAAAGGGAGTGGAACCTGTTCCCCTTTCAAAATATGAAAAAGTAACTTACGACGGTTTTCTCGGCTCATTCTACGCCGCCACAAACAAAAACGCCGGTATGAAAAAGAACCCGGATTATGTGGATGCATATAAACCTTTTAACAATGTTTCCATGCGAATCAGGGACAAAAAGGGCAACGAGTTCGGCAACAAGGTATTAACCGATGTAAGCACTTGGAGCGCCTCCTCAAAATACCTCACATTCATCGGCGGCGACAACCCCTACACGGTTATTGAGAACAAAGATTTAACCGACGGTTCCTCCTGCATTGTGGTTAAAGAATCTTACGCCAACGCCTTTGTTCCCTTTTTAATCCCCCATTACCAAACCATTCATGTTGTGGACTTCCGCTATTGGAGCGGCAATGTAGTCAGCTTTGCCAAAGAAAAAAATATTGACGATATCCTCTACCTCAACAACATCTCCGTCACCCGCAGCGAACCGCTGATAAAGCGGATGGAAAAGGTAAGCGGATAGCCGGATAGAAAAAGGCCGCCGTTCGGGCGGTCTTTTTTATGCCGTTTGGGGGGAGTGCCGAACCTGTTGCTCAGCAACAACCCGTCTGTATATAAAGAAGCACTGTATGTAAGTATCGTTGCTGAAGCCCTTGCAAAATCAGGATATGGTCTTTATTACTATAAAAAAGCATAAAAATACTTGAATTTTCTTTGTTAAAATGTTAATATCGGCAAAATAAGGATATAAAGGAGGGCAAGCATGGCTTTTTTCAAAAAGAAACCTGAAGAAGCGCAACCGATTACCGACACAAGATATCACCGCAGGTATGTGGGCAGAAAAGAAACCATAGCATACATATTGGAAGATACTGCGCAGAGTCTGAACATATCGGAATTTTACGAAAGATACATTTATGATGTTGTTAAGATTGATTTCCATTTTCTTGCAATACAAAACCTTATTGCCACAATATGGGACATTATAAATGACACATTTATAGGCGTTATTGTTGAAAGGACAAGGACTCGCTGGGGCAAATTTCGTCCCTATATTCTAATCGGAAAAATTCCCCTTACAATAATCGGTTGCTGGTACTGGCTTATTCCTTTCATATTTCCAAACACGGCTGCAAACTTTTTACCAAAATGGATTTTCTATTTTGTAATGTCCGTTATAACCGAAACAGGTAATACATTCACTGAAGTTGCCCGTTCGGGGTTTATGTCAACCATAACACCCGACCCGGTTGACAGGACAAGACTGATTACCCTGAATCACCTTATGTCTCACTTTGTTGAAGATATCCCGAGTTTGCTTTTCCGTTTGCTCTATGACCTGGTTATTAATAACAAAGTAAAATGGACTCTTCCGAATCTCTTTGCAGGGTTTGGAATTCCATGTGCCATTCTGTCAGCGGCTTTTTCGCTTTTCTTTGTGTTTAATATGCGTGAACGGGTTATGCAGTCCATTGAGCGTCCCAGTGTTATTCAAGGCCTCAAAGCCATTGTCACAAACAAGCCCTTGCTAATCACGGTCCTTTCGAGTTTTCTTGGAAACTTCAGCATATCAAAGAGCCGGACAACTTACTACATTGATGTTTTAGGAGCATCAATGTACCAGACTCTTGTTGGCATCCCGGCATTTCCCATTAAATTTATCAGCTATTCCTTTGTTGAACCGCTGAAAGAAAGATTTTCCACAAAGACTTTATGGATTTTTGAGGACTTGTGGACAGACGGGCTTTGGCTCACAGTGTTTGGCATAGGTTCAATTAACAAAAACTACCTTAAGAAAAGCGTAATTCTTCCCACTATGATGGTGGAAGAAATACTGGAAATGTGCGTTTATGGTCTACGCAGAGTTATTCCAAGTGAAATTGAAAATGAATCCCTTGACTACTGTGAATGGAAGAACGGTTACAGAGCCGAAGCAATGACGGGTGTTGCAAAAGCGCTTATCTACAAAGCGCAGTCCGCCGTTACAGGTTCAATCAATAATATTGTAATGAAAAAAATCGGTTATGAACAGGGCCTTGAAATCGGCACTCAGACCGATAGGACAAAATGGTGGATTTTCGCCTTGGGTACAGGCATTCCTATTATCACTTCTTTCCTCGGTGTTGTTCCCAAGTTTTTCTATTCACTCAATGCAGATAAAAGAAACGCCATGTATGCAGACCTTCATGAAAGGCGTGAAAGAGTTGCCCAAATGGTTAATGAAGCAACCGGTGATGAACTTGCAGCCATAGGCAAAGCGGAAATCAGCGGCGAATTCATCAAAAACACAAGAGATTAAGGAGGGTGTATAATGGCTAAATGTCCAAAGTGTGAAAAGAAACTCAAAATTACAGACTGGAGACCCGAATGCCCTCATTGCGGTATAAATATGCTTTTTTACAACAATGAAGATCGTCTTCTGGATGAAGCGGAATTTGCCGAAGCCGAACATGCAAAGTTTCGCAAACGCATTGATAATCTCAAAGCATCCTATTACAAAACAAAAATAGTCCTGGCACGAACAATTTTTTCGGTTATTGCCTTTTTCTCCGTTTGTATTCCACTTGTAAAGTTGACAGGGCCCGGAGCAGTGAAATATGTTAACGTAATCACAATGTATAACTACATTGACTCTGCGGGAACCGGCGGATTAATTGACGGCTTGAAATTATTCGACCCCTTTTCAGTTTCGTTTGTCGCTATACTTCTTTCAGTAATTCTTGTTCTTTTGGGGCTTAT
Organism: Ruminococcaceae bacterium UBA1447; assembly: GCA_002329225.1. Classification (GTDB taxonomy): domain Bacteria; phylum Bacillota; class Clostridia; order Oscillospirales; family Acutalibacteraceae; genus UBA1447. The sequence goes on along the minus strand of DCTF01000065.1, from coordinate 285 downwards.
ATTTAATTCAATGTCCTGTGGTAAACTCGGCAGAATCAGAGATATCTTTTTTAACATTCTCACAATAGGTTTCGCACTTCTTTCGGTAATTGAATTTTTAAAATTTGCTCAAAATGTAAACACCTATTTTGAGGCATATACCGCCGGCTCTCTTTTCTTTGGCATCTTTTTCTACCTTGCTCTTATTATTGCAATATTTGTTATTAACATTACTTTAATGTCTACTGAACAACCACAGGTTTTTGAACGAGTGCCAAGAACCGAAGGAAATCTGTGAAAAAGCAT
>DCTF01000038.1 GCA_002329225.1 Ruminococcaceae bacterium UBA1447 | reverse complement strand
GCTGCACCATAGCGGCGGGGGTATCAATTTCTCTTGAGGCTCTTGCCTCTAAAACCTCGCAATTGCCCAACATCCACCTTACCGCACCGGCACGTGTTGTAGGTAAAAACACAGTGGATTCCATGCAGTCCGGCACAGTGTTCGGTACCGCCGCAATGATTGACGGTCTTTGCGACAGGATAGAGGAAGAAATTAAAGAAAAAGCGGCAAGCATTGTCGCCACGGGCGGCTTAGCCGAGGGTATTATAAGAATTTGCAAACGGGAGATAATCTTTAATCGTGAGTTAATCCTTGAAGGCCTGAGAATAATTCACGAAAAGAACATAAAAACATACTAACGCCATTATTATCAAATTTTGCGTTGCATCCTCTCCATCTATGAGGAGCAGCAGCAAGGAGGATAAAAATGTCAGCAAAACCCGCACCGAGAAAATCCGTACTTTTTCTGGCGCAATTCTCCATGCTTCTGGCTATTGAAGCAATTGTCTGCTTCACATCACTGGGTTCACTACCGGCATTCGGGCCTATCGTAGCTACACTGTCCCACATACCCGTAATAATAACCGCCCTGCTTTTAGGTACCGTCCCCGGTGCGGCCATGGGCTTTTTCTTCGGGCTGTTCAGCCTGATAGTAATGACCTTTACTCCCCCCGGTCCTACAGCCTTTGTCTTCTCGCCTTTTTACAGTGTAGGAGAAGTTTCCGGCAACTTCTGGAGTTTGGCAATCTGCTTTATACCCAGAATTCTCATCGGAGTTGTAACCGGCCTGAGTTTTCGTCTGCTTAGTAAAATCTTGGCAAACCTTGATAAAAAAGATGCCCTTGTTTACGGCATAAGCGGCTTTTTAGGTTCCATGACCAACACAATTCTTGTATTGGGCGGAATTTTTCTGTTTTTCGGCAAACTTTTTTCTGACGCTCTGGGATTTTCTTGCGACCTGATTTTAGATGTTCTTGGAGGAACAGTTCTTACAAGCGGTATTCCGGAAGCCGTACTCGGTGCAGTTGCAGCCTATGCAGTATGCAAACCGCTTAAAACGATTTTGACAAAATATCAAAGTTAAAAATATTGTAAATTGATAAAGGGGGCGCATAAATGCACCCCCCTATTTTTTTGTTTATTCGGTTTTATTTTTCACTTTTCATCCTGTTAAGCTCATCCATAAAGGAGTTGATATCCTTAAAATCCCGGTAAACGGAGGCAAAACGCACATAGGCCACCTCGTCTATGGCCCTGAGTTTTTCCATTGCAAGTTCGCCTATAGCAACAGTCGTTATCTCCCGATCCAAAGAGTTTTGAATTGCCATTTCTATCTCCGCCACGGCTTTTTCCAACGTTTCAATGGAAACCTCACGCTTTTCACAGGCACGCAGCATACCGTTAAGGAGTTTTACTCTGTCGAAAACCTGCCGGGACTTATCTCTTTTTATTACTACAATAGGGACTGTTTCAATTACCTCATAGGAAGTGAAACGCTTGCCGCACTTTATGCATTCACGCCTGCGCCGGATACGCTCCCCTTCGTCCGTGGGACGGGAGTCTATGACCTTGCTTTCTTCATAGGAACAAAAGGGACATTTCAAAACGAATCACACTCCAAACTCTTACGCCGTTATCACATAGTATAGTAATATCTGATTAAATTATAACATAAAGATTTTCAATTGCAAGACAAAACAAAGCCGCTGCGCCGTTCCGATTTACATGTTTTTATGCAAATATTTGCTAAGAAATTCCGCCGAGCGGGCGGGACTCTTTTCATCGGTAAAGCTGTGCCTGTACAGTTCAACTATGTATTCGCCGCCGTATTTAATTTCTTCCATACGCTTGAAAAATTGCTTAAAATCAAACTCTCCTTCCCCGGGCGGAACACAATCCTTTGCGGGGGTATAGTCGCTCAAATGCACATGGACAATACTTTCAGGCAGTGTTTCTATGTATTCATTTACACAGCGGCCTGCCCTGAGCGCCTGCTTTATGTCCAGAACGACCGAAAAATCATCACCTATGTATTCACCCATTGCAGCTAAAAAACCGGGAGATTCACTGAGATAGTGCACCACATTTTCTTGAGCGACACGAACTCCGTAGGGCTTTCCGCATTCCATAAGCTTGGCAAAACGCTCAAAATAGAGTTTGTCGTCAACGGGAGTATTTGCCTTGGCCCCGTGTATTATAAGTATTTTCGCTCCTAATGCCTGAGCCGCTTCAAAGTATTTTTCAAATAAATCCAAAGCATCATAAAAGCGCCTCTCATATTCACTGAACAAAAGATAATGTTCGGCAAAGGAGAAAAAGGGATGCACGGCGGGCACATGAATAGCGTATTCGTCTTTTATCTTCAGCAAACGCCTCAGTATAGGTTCTTCAAGCTCAGACCAGGTGTTGAAGAAAACCTCACACACTTCCACCCCTTGTTCGGCCAAGGTCTGGAAAGACAGCTCCGTTTCCATAGGATAAAAACAGGATGTTGATACACCGATACGCATTAAGATACTCCAATAGGGCTGTTTAATAGCCGTGTTAAATACATACAAAGAATAACACGGGAGGGTTTTTATTACAATAGATAACGGGTAAAAGCTCATTTTCGAAGGCTTAATTTGTAACATATTTGTTAACATTTCAAATATACCTTGATTTTTAAGGACTAAGCTATTAGAATATGAATTAGCACTCGCTATTGTTGAGTGCTAAAATTAAAGGAAGGCAGTCTTACACTGCCAAACATTAGAGGGAGGAATACTCAAATGACCATCAAACCACTTGCCGATCGCGTTGTTGTCAAACTCATTGATGTGGAAGAAACCACAAGCAGCGGTATTATACTGGCCGCTTCCGCTCAGGAAAAGCCGCAGATTGCGGAAGTTCTTTCCGTAGGCCCCGGCGGCCTTGTTGACGGCAAAGAAGTTACCATGTATGTCAAACCCGGGGACAAGGTAATCACAAGCAAATACTCCGGCACCGAGGTAAAGCTCAACAAAGAGGAGTACACCATCGTACGCCAGAGCGACATTCTCGCAATTGTAGAATAATATTATTAGGAGGATTTAAAGAATGGCTAAACAAATTATTTACGGCGAAGACGCACGCAAAGCTTTGCTTTCAGGTGTAGACAAGCTTGCCGATACCGTTA
>DCTF01000108.1 GCA_002329225.1 Ruminococcaceae bacterium UBA1447 | reverse complement strand
TTCTAACATCTTTTCATCACCCAATATATTATACCCGAAAACACCGAAAAAGCCCAGTACTTACTGGACTTTTTCGACAGACTGAGGCACGCCGAAAGGCGTGCTTTTTTATTTACCTGCATATTAAGTTTTAAAAAAGTTATATCAATCGCTTAAAAAATCGAAATCTTCAATGACGTCAACAACCGCATCAAAATATTCACAATACAGCTTTTCCCCTAAGGCGATTAGCAACTCATTATCCTCTTTTTCACAGAGGGTGGCAAAATGTTCGCCTGCACAGCGGGCGGGCTCGTCTTCACGAAGGCAAAGGTTGTAAAGGGTAAAGGCGGAACCCTCGCATACGGCATCATATAGTTGGGGTGATGTTTCAATAAGCTTGTCGTACATGGCATTCACGGCACAAGCGGAAAGCAAGCGCACGGAAAGCTTTAAGTGCAGCACCGTTTGAGTTACAAAATAACGAAGCAAATAGGCCTGAATAAGAACATTCTGTGTTAAGACGCTGTCATCGATTCCTAACTCTGCAACAGCGCGCTTAAAACATCCTCTTAAATCCGGGTCGGCAAGAAGCTCGCCGACTTTTTTTGCCTTGGGGATATTGCCGTTGGCTCGCTGACGGTTAATAAATGCGGCTTCCCTCAAAAGCTCTTCGGTATCGGTATCGGCTGTTGTTTTTTTAAATATTTTTATGTCTCGGTCTTCTTTTGCAGACAAGCAGTTCACCTCTTGAATGAGGATTAAGGCTAAGCGTTATTGTTTGCGGCGGGATTTATAATTAAGAAGCTGACGCACATTTTCTTCCGGCACGGTCACATCGCGGATACTCACACCTGCCATAGTATACATACCGTCAAAATCACTTCCTCCGGTCATAAGCAAGTCGTGACGGGCAGCGACATCGATAAGATAGTCCTGCTTCTCTTTAGGACAAAGGGGATGCCAAACTTCAACCCCGTCAAGCCCGACAGGAATCAGTTCATCTAAAATATCGTAGCTGTCGAACAAATCCGGATGAGCCAAAACCGCAATGCCTCCGGCTTCATGTATGGCCTCAACAATCTCTTCAGGTTCGGGGAATCTGGGGTTAACAATAACATTCTTTTTGCTTTCGGGGCTAAACAGTTCTTCATATAAGTCGCCGAAAATACGATCGGTTAAACCGCACTCCATTAAGGCGTGCATGATGTGTTGTTTATAAATATTTGTAGAACCTGACGCACACTTAACTATTAACTCCGTACTGACGGGGTAGCGTCTGGATACACGAACAATCATATGCTGCCCCGCTCTTTTGCGTGCCGCAAGATTTCTCCTGCAAAGCCCTTCAAGTCTGTCCGGAGCATCGGCAAGATAGCAGAGTATATGAACTTTTTTGCCGCTCTTGCTGTGGGTTGAAGAAAGCTCAACGCCGGGGATAACAGTCACCCCGTGGCGTTCACCAATGAGACGCCCCCGGACGGTTCCGGCCAGACAGTCATGGTCGGTTATTGCTATTGTGTCAAGCCCCTGTTTTTTAGCAAGAATAATCAGATCGTCAATGCCCAGGGAGCCGTCAGACAGTCTGGTATGACAGTGTAAATCAGCGCTCAAAAAAAACACCTCCACGATGCCGTAAAAATGCGCACACTCTCCTCAATATACCGATATGATATCACTCTTTCTTATCTAAATCAAGATAAAATGCAGTATTTAGGCAATGTTTAGACGATTTCTTGTTTAATTTAGCTTTTTTTCTCAACATAATAACTTTTTCCCGTCAAGAAGAATTTGCATTGCCAATCCGCTACACTTTAGCGATTTTTCGTGATATAATTACAACCTGTAAATAAGGTTCCCGCTTTCAAGCGGACAGCCTGAAAACTCGTTAAACCGGGAGGAAACCCTGTGGATGTCCGTATAGGCGATATAGTAATTTTCAAAAAGAATCATCCCTGCGGCAACAACCGTTTTGAGGTGTTGCGTATAGGGATGGACTTTAAGCTTCGCTGTCTGGGCTGCGGGCACGAGATAATGCTTACCCGAGTAAAGGCGGAAAAGAATATAAAAAAACTTATAAGGGAAGAAAAAGAAGGTTAGCTTTTTTCGGGCAATCTGAAACTCATAAAAACCTTGGAGGAATTAAATGCTCGATAAACTGAAAAGTGTGGAAGCACGATTTGAAGAAATTAATCAAAAGCTATATGATCCCGACATTATGTCGGATATGGAAAATTATCAAAAACTTATGCGGGAACTGAAAAGACTTACGCCTGTTGTGGAAAAATTCCGCGAGTATAGCGATGCTTTAACCGAGATGGAAGAAGCGAAAGGGCTTTTGGATGAAGGTGGGCTTGACAAAGATTTTCGGGAGCTGGTACAGGAAGAGTTTGAGAATGCAAAAAGCACGCTGGAAAAAACTCAGGAAGAGTTAAAGGTACTGCTGCTCCCTGCAGATCCGAACGACGATAAAAACGTTATTGTGGAGATCAGAGGCGGCGCCGGCGGGGATGAGGCTTCCCTTTTTGCAAACACCCTGTATCGTATGTATGCCATGTATGCGGAAGCCAGAAGATGGAAGACGGAAGTCCTAAACTCAAGCCCGACTCAGCTGGGAGGCTTTAAAGAAATCAGCTTTATAGTGGAAGGGGAGGGCGCCTTTTCACGCCTGAAGTTTGAAAGCGGTGTTCATCGGGTGCAACGGGTCCCGGAAACTGAAAGCCAGGGCCGTATACATACTTCCACCGTGACTGTAGCTGTTTTGCCCGAGGCATCGGAAGTAGACATTGAAATAAAGCCTTCCGAACTGCAAATCGACACTTTCCGTGCCAGCGGTGCAGGCGGCCAGCATGTAAATACCACGGATTCGGCCATTCGTATAACGCACCTTCCCACGGGGACGGTTGTTGAGTGTCAGGACGAGCGCAGTCAGCATAAAAACAGGGATAAAGCCATGAAAATACTTCGCTCAAAAGTTCTGGAAGAAGAACAGCGCAAGCAGGAACAATCCATAGCCGGTCAAAGAAAAGCCCAGGTGGGAACAGGGGACCGCAGTGAAAGAATCCGTACCTACAACTCCGCTCAGGGACGGGTCAGCGATCATCGCATAGGTCTGACTCTTTATCGGCTGGAAGCAATTCTGAACGGGGATCTTGATGAAATCATTGATGCTCTTATAACAGCGGACACTGCGGAAAAACTGAAAGCGGAGCAGGAGTAAGAAATTTATAGAGTCTTTGAAACGGACAGTTTATGAAAACAGTAGTTTTAAAAATATACAATGAAGATGATGTCAAAAATATTGAGCGTGCCGCCGAAATACTTAAAAACGGAGGGCTGGTGGCTATTCCTACCGAGACTGTCTACGGCCTTGCCGCCAATGCTTTGGATGAAAGGGCGATTGAACGCATTTTCGCGGCCAAGGGCCGCCCTCGGGATAATCCCCTCATTGTGCATATAAACTCTTACGATCAAATCGAATTGCTGGCACGGGATATTCCGCCGACGGCCCGTTCTCTTGCCGAAGCATTTTGGCCCGGCCCTTTGACCCTCGTTTTGCCTAAAAGAGCATCTGTTCACCGGCGTGTCAGCGGCGGTCTTGATACGGTTGCTCTGCGTGTTCCGGCCCATTTTGCGGCACGGGCAATAATAACCGCCTCGGGGTTACCCTTAGCGGCGCCTTCAGCCAACATTTCGGGCAGTCCCAGCCCTACCTGTGCCCGGCATGTACTCAAGGATTTGGACGGCCTTGTAGATGCCGTTGTGGACAGCGGTGACTGTGCCGTGGGTGTGGAATCCACCGTACTTTCCTTAGCTAATACTCCCCCTAAACTGTTGCGACCGGGCGGAGTCACTCCGGCTCAAATTCGAAGTATTATCGGGGATATAGAGATAGATAAAGCCGTTTTGAATGCCTTGGATGACACTGCTGAGGTAGCCTCACCGGGTATGAAATATAAACACTATTCACCAAAGGCCCGGATAATTTTAATCAAGGGCGAACTTGCACCTTTTTTAGATTATATTTATGCCAATGCGGGCGATACAACCGCCGTATTGTGCTTTGAGGGAGAAGAGCCGCTTATGCCGGTGACTGCGGTTCCCTACGGGGGGATTGACTCTCCGCAGGAGCAGGCAAGGCGCCTGTTCGCCGCATTGCGGGAAATTGACGAAATGCCGGGGATAAAAACAGTCTATGCCCGTTGCCCCGACTCGGAAGGGCTGGGTCTTGCCGTATATAACAGACTGCTCAGAGCGGCGGCGTTTGAGGTGGTNNGGAAGTATGAATATCTTTATTGTCGGCTTAACAGGTCCCACCGGTGCGGGTAAGAGTACGGTATCCGCACTGCTCAGGGAAAAAGGCTTTACCGTTATAGATGCTGACGAAAAAGCGAGACTTGTGGTAAGCCCCGGCAGCAAGGTGCTGAAAGATTTGGTGAAGCACTTCGGTGAAGATATTATTCTTCAGGACGGAACACTTAACCGCAGGCTTTTGGCTTCCCGTGCCTTTTCATCCAAAGAGTCAACACTTTTGCTTAACAAAATAACTCATCCCGCCATTACGCTGGCCATAGAAGAGGACTTAAAAACTGCGGAAGCCGCAGGTAAAAAAACGGTTATAATTGACGCGGCGGTTTTAATACAGACCCCTCTTGCCGAGCTTTGTGATATAATAGCAGTTGTCACCGCTCCGGAAGAGGTGCGGCTGCAGCGGATTATGAAGCGGGACTCAATTAGTGAAGAGGAAGCCGAAAAAAGAATGAGAATTCAGCCTGACCGGGCCGAGTTTATTGCCGGGGCCGATTATGTGTTGGATACCTGCCCCGAGGGTGAAACTGCCCTGCAAGTGACTTTGTTTGCAAATTTTATACTTGATGAGTTGGAGAAAAAATCGGCGAAAACCGACGAGGAGGATAATAAATAATGAAAGAAGAAAAAACAGCGGCGGAAATCCTGGCGGAAAAACTGTGCATGAACCCGCAAAATGCCGCACTCTTGATGAGTTCGGAAGAGATTGCAAAGGCTGATAAATTTTGCGAAGGATATAAAGAATTTATTACCCTGTGTAAAACTGAGCGGGAGGCGGCTTCATTTTCAGTAGAAAAAGCCGTTAATGCCGGTTTTAAACCCTTTGAGCCGGGTGTAAAATATAAACCCGGTGACAGAGTATTTTACCTTCACAGGAACAAGTCGGCAATTCTTGCGGTATTCGGCAAAAAAGGTCTCGACAACGGGGTTAAGATTGTTGCCGCACACATCGACTCCCCACGGCTGGATTTAAAACCCAATCCCCTATATGAAGCCAGCGAACTGGCGTTGCTGAAAACTCATTATTACGGCGGAATTAAAAAATATCAATGGACGGCTGTCCCGTTGGCAATGCACGGCGTAGTCCTCCTTAAAAGCGGGGAATCCCTGACGGTCAGCATAGGCGAAAAGGACAACGAACCGAAGTTTGTAATAAATGATTTGCTCCCCCACTTAGGTGCGGAACAGGGAAAAAGGTCGTTGTCACAAGGCATCAAAGGTGAAGAGCTTAATGTGCTTGTGGGCAGCCGGCCTTTTAAGAGCGACAAGGGGAGCGAGCTTGTCAAACTGAACATTCTGAATATTCTTAACGAAAAATACGGAATAATCGAGGCGGATTTTTTAAGTGCGGAACTGGAAATGGTTCCTGCATACCCCGCCGCCGATATAGGCTTTGACCGCAGTATGATAGGGGGATACGGGCAGGACGACAGGGTTTGCGCTTACCCGGCCTTCATTGCCGCTCTGGAATGTAAAAAACCGGAATACACAGTTGTCACCGTATTGACGGATAAAGAAGAAACCGGCAGTGACGGTAACACGGGTCTCAATTCCGCTTATCTCAGGTATTTTATTGAAGATATAGCGGCTCAGCAGGGGCTGAACGGGCGGGATGTGCTGCGCCGTTCGGAATGCCTCTCAGCGGATGTGAATGCAGCCTTTGACCCGACCTTCCCAGATGTTCACGAAAAAATGAACGCATGCTACCTCAATAAAGGTGTAGTTGTAACAAAATATACCGGCAGCAGAGGCAAAGGCGGCACATCCGATGCCGGAGCGGAGTTTATGGGCAAGATCAGAATGCTCCTCGATAATGGGGAAGTCATTTGGCAAACCGGAGAACTTGGCAAAGTCGATGAAGGGGGCGGCGGCACTGTGGCCCAATATATTGCCAAACTTGATGTGGATGTGGTGGATGTAGGCGTACCGGTATTGTCCATGCATGCACCCTTTGAAGTGGTTTCGAAACT
>DCTF01000098.1 GCA_002329225.1 Ruminococcaceae bacterium UBA1447 | reverse complement strand
CCCGCCGGAATGGCTGCAGCCCTTAGAGCGAAGGAATGCGGCGTAAACAGCATAATAATTCTTGAAAGGGCTCCGTCACTTGGAGGAATACTTGAGCAGTGTATACATACGGGTTTCGGCCTTCACTATTTTAATGAAGAGCTTTCCGGCCCTGAGTATGCTGCAAGGTTTTCCTTGCCTGTGGAAAGCAGCGGTATTACCGTAAAAACGGATACAATGGTCATCAACATTTCTTCCGACAACATTGTAACTGCGGTAAATAAAACCGACGGCCTTCTTGATATTTCCGCAAAGGCTATTATTCTTGCTATGGGCTGCAGGGAACGGCCGAGAGGGGCGCTTAATATTGCGGGAACCCGTGTGGCCGGAGTAATGACCGCAGGTACTGCGCAGGAGTATGTTAATATTCGAGGCTATATGCCGGGGAAAGAGATTGTAATCCTCGGCTCGGGCGATATAGGGCTTATAATGGCGCGCAGGATGACTCTTGAGGGTGCCAATGTAAAAATGGTGTGCGAACTCATGCCTTATTCCGGAGGTTTGACGAGGAATATCGTGCAATGCCTTGAAGACTTCGATATCCCTCTAAAACTTAGCTGCACCGTCATTGAAGTACACGGAAAAGAGCGGGTTGAGGGCGTAACAATTGCAAAGGTTGACAGAAACCGCAGGCCTATAAAAGGAACGGAAGAATATGTGCCCTGCGATACTTTGATGCTGTCCGTGGGTTTAATCCCCGAAAATGAACTGTCTAATTCAATGGGGATTGAGATTGACCCTGTTACCGGCGGACCGGTTGTAACTGAAAGCAGGGAAACCACTCAAAAAGGTGTATTTGCCTGCGGAAATGTTCTGCATGTGCACGATTTGGTGGACTATGTCACAGTCGAAAGCCGCCTTGCCGGTGAGGGAGCGGCAAACTATATTTTGGGTAATACGACCGAACCTGCTTTTGTTACCACAAAAGGGATTGACGGTGTTCGTTACGTAATTCCCCATAAGATTAATTTAAATTATGACGATGATATTAAACTCTTTTTCCGTGTCGGTCAGGTTTATAAGAACGCCAAAGTGTTTTTGGAAAGTAATGACGAAATCTTGCTCAGCCGTAGGCGTCCGAAACTGACCCCCGGTGAAATGGAAGATATAATGATCAAGAAAGAGCTTTTAGAACAACTGTCTGTTAAAAGTGAACTTGTAGTGAGGGTGGAGGTCTGAAATGATTAGAGAACTGATATGTGTAGCCTGCCCCATAGGCTGTTCGATAAGTGTCGAATTTGATGAAAACAATAATATAACATCAATAAGCGGTAATCAATGCAAATGGGGCGAAGCATATGCCGTTACGGAATGTACCGCTCCTACCAGATCTTTGACTTCCACCGTAAAGGTTACAGGAGGTAAAAAGCCTCTGGTTCCCGTAAAGACGGAAAAACCTATTCCTAAAGAAAAAATGCTCGAAAGCATGGCCGTTATTAACTCGGTTACAGTTAAAGCCCCTGTAAAAATAGGCGATGTAATTATTAAGAATGCCTTGGATACAGGCGTTGATATCGTCGCAACCGGCATCTGTCCTGCGGAATAAAACTGAATTTTAGAAAGTTGTGTTGTGTTTGAATACTCAGCGGCTTATCGAGCGCTTCTTCCGCTATGTAAGGTGCTCAAGCGAGTCGGGCAACGAAAAAGAGTTTTGCCTATTAATAGAAGATGAGTTGCGTCTTCTGGGCTTTGATATATATCGTGATGAAGTCGGTTCTAAATGCGGTTCAAACGGTTGGAATATTATTGCCGGACTTGAGGGCAACGGTGAACCTCTTTTACTCAGTGCTCATTTGGACACGGTTACTCCCGGTGTGAACATCAAACCGGAGTTGAAAGACGGGGTAATTTATTCCGACGGTACAACAATACTCGGCGCCGATGATAAGGCGGCGATTGCCGCTGTTTTGGAAGCGGTTGAGATGATAATTGAAGAAGGCCGTCCGCACAACAGTGTGGAGGTTCTTTTTTCTATATGTGAAGAGTTAGGCCTCCTCGGTGCAAAGTATGCTGATTACAAGTTGATAAAAAGCAAAGCCGCTTTGGTTTTGGATAATGAGCGTATTGGCGAAATAATAAACAGAAACCCGGCAAATATTAAAATATACTTTACCGTCAGGGGACGGTCAGCCCATGCCGGTATGGCTCCTGAACAGGGGATTCATGCCTTAAAAGCCGCAGCACAGGCTGTCAACTCAATAAAGGTAGGCCGTGTGGATGATATCACGGTTATGAATATCAGCAACTTTCTTTCTCCGGGCAAGACCAATATAGTGGCTGATACCGCAAGCTTTGATATGGAAATACGCTCTTTTTCTGAAGAAACGGCGCAAAATCATATTAAAGCGGCTGAAAAAGCCGTTAAAGAAGCCTGTAAAGATTACGGAGCCACCTATGAGATGAGAGTTGAGCGTTGCTCTTATGTGATAAATGTTCCCGATGATTCTTCATTAATAGATATGGTTCGGGAAGCATTTAAAAAGGCGGGACGGGAATGTTTTATTGCCGAATCTTTCGGCGGCTGTGATGCGACTCACATTTTTGCAAACGGCATAGAGGTTGTAAATTTGGGCGTAGGTATGAGCGATGTGCATAGCTGCAGTGAGCATATTGCAGTAAAAGACCTTGAAACAATTACCGAGGTAATCTACCATATTCTGACCCGTTAGGTTTTTAGTAATAACTTTAACAGTAAAAAAGAGAGGCGGCTTTTTAATAAAGTCGCCTCAAATTATTATACAAAAATGCCGCGATGATGCTTTAATCGTCTATCTGTCTTCACGAAAATAATTTACTCCGCAACCTGCAGGTTGTGAGTTCTCACGGCTCTCTCTGATTGATGTGATAATCAGAACCAGAATTGTAAGGATAAAGGGAAGCATTTGGTATATTGCAATAGGGACTTCTATAACACTTGCAGGTACATAATTACTCAAAGCGTTAAAAGCGCCGAATACAAAAGAACCTAATATTGCTTTAAGGGGGCTCCAACTTACAAAAATAACCAGTGCCACGGCTATCCAGCCGCTTCCGTTTACAATGCCGCCCGGCTGCCAGCTTCCGTTTGCAGTTATAAGCGACATATAAGCTCCGCCGATACCGCATATTCCGCCGCCGATTATGATGTTGAGGTATTTAGCTCTTGTCACATTTATGCCTGCAGCGTCGGCAGCGGCGGGATTTTCGCCAACTGCCCTTACATTTAAACCTGTGCGTGTCTTTTTCAAATAAAATGCGCATAAAACGGCAATAAATATGCCAAGATATACAAGGATATTGTGATTGAAAACAATAGGCCCTATTACGGGTATTTTGCTTAGCAAAGGAATGTTGAGGGAGGAAAGAGCGGCCTTGACGCCGTCGGAAACTTTGGGCGCACCGCCTTCGTCGGATGTCATGGCATAACCTAAAACAGTGGACAATCCTATGCCGAAAGTGGTCAGGGTAAGACCGGTAACATTTTGGTTAGCTTTAAAGGTAACCGTAAGCAGTGCATAAATGAATGCACCTAAGGCCGCAAAACAAAAAGCGGAAAAAATTGCAAGTGTGACACTTTCCGTCTTATAGGCTACATAAAACCCGGCAAGGGCGCCCATCCACATNNCCTCAACGCCCAAATTCAAATTCCCGGCTTTTTCGGTAAGAATTTCTCCCACCGTTGCAAAAAGTAACGGCGCTCCTGAAACAATAGAGGCTATAAGAAAGTTTACAAACATATTGTTCATTTTGAGGCCCTCCTTTTTCCGAAAACAAAGGTGTAGCGAACAAAGAATTCACAACCCAAAAAGAAGAACAGGATAATTCCCTGCAACACTCCTGTGGAGGCTGCGGATAATCCGAGTTCGGTCTGCATAACCCGGCTGCCNNTATAACAAAGGGGTTAAGCTGAGCCAACCAGGCAACCGTGATGCCCTCAAAACCTACCCCGCCGGAAACACCCGTTGAGAGAGTGTAATCTATTCCGGCAACCTGAATCATTCCCGCTATACCGCAAATTGCACCGCTCAAAAAAATTGTACGCAGAATAATGGTCTTAACATTCATACCGGCGTAGTGGGCTGTGGGCTGGCTTTCACCAACAACGCTTATCTCGTACCCGTGCTTTGTGTGATAAAAATAAAAATAGATAAACCCGATCAGAAAAACGGCAAATATCCAGCCTATGTGAATGCCGGATATCTGCGGTAAACGGGCGCTCTCGTCAATTTTAGCTATATTGGCAAAACCGGGTGTGGCCCGCCACGGACCGTTTTCCAAATATTTAATTATATAAAGCCCTATGTAGTTGAGCATCAAGGTAAACAGGGTTTCATTTGTATTAAACCTGACCTTAAACAAAGCGGGGATCAATGCCCAGATTCCTCCGCCCAACGCTCCGACCACAAACATTATTGTAAGTAAAATCGGTTTTGGAAGGTAACTGTGAAAAAGAGCAAAATAGGTGGCGCAGACGGCTCCGATTATTATCTGTCCTTCTCCTCCGATGTTCCAGAACTTCATCTTATAAGCGAGGGAAAGACCAAGGGAAACTATGGTAAGAGGTATTGTAAAAATTATTGTAGCTTGTATGGAAGATAGGGGATTACGCTTGGAGCCAACAAATGCACCTTTCAAAATGTAGCCGTAGGCAGTCAAGGGATTTTTTCCCATCATCCACATAAATAAANNTGGCAAGTAAAAAGGCGGCGAGTCTAAGTAACCAAACTTTCCCCGTTGAGAGCTCATTACGTCGTGCGATTCGTACCAAAGGCTCTCCTGATTTTTTTGTATGAGTCAAACTACTGCCGGTCATTTATCTCACCGTCCCTTCCCAATTTCTGCCCGGTCATCATTAACCCGAGCATTTCTTTTGTAGCCTTGCCGGCATCAACGATACCCATATTTTCCCCATGACAGAGAACTAGAATCCTGTCACACAATTCAAGCAAAACATCCAAATCCTCTCCGATAAACAGAATTGCAACTCCTCGCTTCTTTTGTTCATTAAGCAAATCATATATTGTGTAAGAGGAGTTTATATCAAGACCGCGTACAGGATAGGCTGTAATCAATAGCTGAGGGTTCGACTGAATCTCTCGCCCCAAAAGCACTTTTTGAACATTACCGCCTGAAAGTTTGCGGACAGGAGTGGAAATACTCGGTGTTGAAATGTCAAGAGTATCTACAAGTTTTTCGGCTAATACCCTTGCCGGCTTACGGTTTAATATTACGGGCTTGCCTTCTTTGTAAGATTTTAAAAGCATATTGTGCGTTAGATCCATGGATGCAACAAGCCCCATGCCNNGGAATAAAGCTCATGGAAATACCCGCTTTTATAATCTCGGCAGGGGATTTGCCGACAATATTCTCTTTCCTGTAAAGTATTGCTCCTTCTTTAATCTTCAGCAGACCTGCGATTGCTTCACACAATTCTTTTTGTCCGCTGCCGGCTACGCC
>DCTF01000139.1:3147-10082 GCA_002329225.1 Ruminococcaceae bacterium UBA1447 | reverse complement strand
GCACTTGACTTGACAATTCATCATGTGTTTAAATATGAAAGGGGAAATCCGAAATGAAGTTCATTAAAAAAATCACCGTTGCAGTTCTTGTAGCCGCATTATTTTTGTCGGTTGCGGGCTGCACCGACAAACCGGGAGGGAATGCGGAAGAAACCTCCGCACCGCCTGCCAAAGTCGCTATCCGTATCGCCACATTAAAAGGCCCTACCGGTATGGGTATGGCAAGGCTTATGCAGGTGTCCGAAAACAAGACGGTAACCAACGATTACACTTTTGCCATTGAATCGGACCCCACGGTCATAGGGCCGAAACTGATTAAAGGCGAGGTGGATATTGCCGCATGTCCCCTCAATATGGCGGCCGCAATTTACAACAAAACCAAGGGCACGCCGGATAAAAACGACGATATCCGCTTGCTGGCGATAAACACTCTGGGCGTATTGTATATACTTGAAAACGGAGATACAGTCACCGATTTTGCTTCTTTGAAGGGAAAAACCGTTTACGCCTCCGGCCAAGGCGCAACCCCTGAGTATGTGCTCAACTACTTGCTCAAAGCCAACGGCCTTGAACCCGGTAAAGATGTAACTGTCGAGTACAAAACCGAGCACAGCGAACTTGCAACGCTTGCGGTTTCCGGTCAGGCCTCAGTGGTTATGCTGCCCGAACCCTTTGTTACCACCGTGCTGAGCAAAAATAAAGATTTGCGGGTAGCTCTGGACATGACTGCGGAGTGGGATAAGGTGGAAGCCGCCGCCGGCAGAGACACCACCCTTGCCATGGGCGCTCTGGTGGTAAAAGAGCAATTCGCCGCACAAAACCCCGATGCCGTGAAGACTTTTATGAAAGAATACAAGGCATCAGTTGACTTTGTAAACCGGAACCCTGCCGAGGCCGCAACTGTAATTGCACTGAAAGAAATAGTTCCTTCCCCCGATTTGGCCTTGCGTTCCATAGAAAAATCAAAGCTGACCTTTATTGATTCGAAAGAAATGAAGACAATAGCCCAAAGAAATTATGAGGTTCTGTTTGAGGCAAATGCCGCTTCAGTAGGCGGAGCTTTGCCCGGAGATGAATTTTATTATGAAGGCTGAGCGCAAAAGCTTAACAGTTTTGCGCCCATTGGCGGTGACCCTGTTCTGGTTGGGGGTCTGGCAACTGGCTTTCTTTCTTGTGAAAAGCGAACTGCTGCTGCCCTCACCGGGGCAGACCGCCTTGCGCCTTTTTGAATTAATGCAAACCGGGGGCTTTTGGCTTAAAAGCCTTTCGTCCCTTCTTCGCATAGTTAAAGGTTTTTCATTAGGCGTTATTACCGGTGTGGTTTTAGGCGTGTTGACCGGCCGGTTCAGGCTTCTGCGGGCCTTTGTAAGCCCTGCACTCAACACAATCAAGGCTACACCGGTAGCCTCTTTTATAATACTTGCCCTGATTTGGCTTACCAAAGACGGGGTACCCGTTTTTATTTCATTCTTAATGGTACTGCCGATTATATGGTCGAATGTGGCCCAAGGTATTGAAGAAACGGATAAAAACCTTTTGGAAATGACTCGGGTTTTCAACTTCTCACGGAAGAACCTTGCCTTAAAGGTGTACCTTCCTTCGGTACGCCCCTATTTTTTAGCAGGCTGCACCACCGCCCTGGGCTTTGCATGGAAAGCGGGAATAGCGGCGGAGATTTTAAGCCTGCCGCTTAAATCCATAGGCAAAGAACTCTATAACTCCAAAATATATCTTGAAACAACGGATTTGTTTGCCTGGAGCGTAGCCGTTATTACGCTGAGTATAATTCTGGAAAAACTGCTTGTTTTTCTGTTGGGTAAAATAAAATCGAAGTAAGCGGGGATATAGGCAACTTTTATAAATGTGATTAAAAAGCAGGGGATATTTAACCATGGCGATAAAAATCGAAAATATTTCCAAATCCTATGAAGGTAAAAAGGTAATATACAACCTGAGCTTTGAACTGCCCGAAAAGGGGATATTTTGTCTGTTGGGGGAGTCCGGCTCGGGCAAAACCACCTTGCTGCGCCTTATAGCGGGGCTTGAAGAACCCGACAGCGGCAAAATAACGGGACTGGAGGATAAAAAGATATCCTTTGTTTTTCAGGAAGACAGGCTTCTTCCCGGCAGTACCGCCTTTGAAAACGTGGCTCTTGCGGGCGGAGCTGAGGCGGCAAAGCTGTGGCTTGAGCGCCTGGAAATTGATCAGGCCGAAGCGCAAAAACCCTGCACTTTAAGCGGCGGCATGTGCCGCAGAGTGGCGCTTGCCCGCGCCCTCGCCTTCGGCGGTGATGTTTTGCTTTTGGATGAGCCCTTTAAGGGCTATGATATTGAACTTAAAAAGAGGATTATCCCCTATATTGTCGAGTTTTCGCAAAACGCTCTGGTCGTTCTGGTGACCCATAACGAGTCGGAAGCTGCCCTTGCAGGCGGCAGTATTTATTTGAGTAAAGACCGCTGAGAAAAGTGCTTTTTGCCATTTTTGCTTGCATATCACAACCCTGTCTTGTATAATTACAAAGTATGTCTACTTCGTAGGCACGAAGAAATAATTTTTGGAGGCTATAAAGTGCAAAATAAGATTGTAAAAATTTTGGCGGTCATTTTATCATTAACATTTGTTCTTTCCCTTGCGGCATGCAAAAAAGACCCCGCGGAAGAGACAACCACACAAGCGCCTGACGACACAACCGTTTCGATTGACGACACCTCCGCTAACGATGAAACCACACTGCCGGAGGAGACCGCCGACGGTGACGAAAACACAACGGGGGAAGGGCAAACCGACGGTACCGCCAACGAAGGCACCGACCCCGCACCGGTCGACAAAAAGCCTGAAACACCGGAAGAGATAGCGGCCTATTATAATGCGGCGGCAAACAAGGTTAAAAAAGAAAAGCCCGCCTATACCATCACAACAACAAATCATATCGGTGAAATTACCAGCACCAACAATGTGATTAACAAGCTTATTGACAGGGTTGTTCCCATGTTTGCCGATGATACAAAGCCTGCAACCGTGGAATACGGCAAGGGCGACCCTGCGGGCAGAATACCGGTATCCGGTCAGAGCTACGGCGGCAAGATACAGGCTTCATCTCTGAGTGGTGCAAGTTGTGCGGATAAAGGCAGCTATTATGAGTTGACTATGAAATTCAAGCCCGAAAAACTCTCAGCTCTGCCCACAAATGCCGAGGTAAGCAAAGTGCGCCACGGCCAGGCCTTTAATCTTTTAACTAAAGAGATTGTTGATAAAGAAGTCAAGGCTATTCCTGCATTTATTGTAACCTTAGGCACTTTTGCCCCTGAATATAAAGGTTGCTACGTTATTGCANNCTACCGGAAGACTCACCTATGCTGAGCTTAAATGCATCAATGTGTCTCAAGTTGAGGCGGAAGCTTTCAAATCAATTTCATTAAATGCGTCTGTAGAGTTCGGCAATACGGAAGTTTATAAATATAAGTATTAATCCCGCATTTTTTAAGGAGCCTTAGCATGAAAAAAAACGTTTTACTCGAAACCTCCGCCCGCCATTTGCATGTCAGCCGGGAGGCCTTGGATGCCCTGTTCGGGGAAGGGTATGAACTGACACCCAAAAAGGATCTTTCACAACCCGGGCAGTTTTCCTGTGAAGAAAGAGTTCAGGTAATAGGCCCGAAAAGCAGTTTTCCCGCCGTTTCGATTTTAGGCCCGATCAGATCCGCCACTCAGGTGGAGCTTTCCGCAACGGATGCCCGCTCCATAGGCGTTACCGCTCCCGTCAGGGAAAGCGGCGATATTGAGGATAGCGGAGCGTGTAAGCTTGTGGGGCCGAAGGGTTCCTATGATTTGGATGTCGGCGTGATAATCGCAAAAAGGCATATCCACATGACCCCTGTCGATGCCCAAAGACTGGGGCTGAAAGATAAACAAATTGTTAAAGTAAAAGCCGGTTCCGAACAGCGCGCTTTGATATTTGACGAGGTGGTCGTAAGGGTTCACGAAAACTTCAGTTTGGCAATGCATATTGATACCGATGAATCCAACGCGGCCGGTATCCTGCCCGGAACTTACGGAGAAATAATCGAATAGAAGTTTTATAACCTGAAAAAATCAACCCCCGTGGCGAAAAGCCGCCGGGGGTTGTGATTTTTGTCCGTCAGATTTCAGCCAACTGTTCGCTCATGTAGGTTTTGTAGTGTGCGAGCAGTTCGGTAGTTTCGGGCAGATCCGACTCAAGGGCGGGATCCCATTCCAGGGAGATATAGCCTTCGTAACGCAAGGCATGGAGCATAAGCAGCATATCGGCAAAGGGGATGTCGCCCGTGCCGGGTAAAACGTATTTTACCCCGCCGTTTTCCGTTATTGAGTCTTTAATATGAACATGGCAAATGTAGTTGCCTATGTTTGCTATGGTTTCCACCGGAGTTTCCCCGCCGTAGCGCCAGGTATGGTGCACATCCCACAGCACTCCGCTGTTTTTACTGCCCGTGCGGCGGATAATGGCACGCATTGCTGCAGAGGAACAAAGGTTGCCGTTGGTTTCAAGCAGAGGAACTACACCTCTGTGTTCGGCGTATTCACAAAGCTGGCCGTACAAGCCGGAAGCCAAACGCAAATCCCCCGGAGTAATATAGCCTTGCAAGGTGCTTTTTACCCTGACGAAGGGCACGCCCAAAGCGCCGGCCAAATCGACATAGGCGCAGGCCTCCACAAAAGATGCCTGTGCTCTGTCTATTTCGGCAAATGTTGCGCCGGAAGAAAGGATCGGAATTTCAAGGCCGAGTGAGCTGAGTTTAGCCTTGACGGACTCCAGTTTTTCGGGTGCAAAGTCCGGCATTTTCGGTGCATACATCTCCCCCGACAAGCCTCTGATTTCAATGCCGTCAAACCCGTACTTCTTTGCGGCCTCAAGAACGTTGTCTAAGTTCCGGTCCGGACAGCCCAAGGTGGAAAATGAAAGTTTCATATCCTTTTACAGCTCCTTTTTTATTTGCTTGTTATTAATTTCAGGTGATTATAAAATTAAATTGAACACCTGCTAAACCCGCTTAAAAACAACGGTTACACGGAATATGTCCCCGTCGATATTTACTTTCAGATCGCCGCCGCAGGCTCTGGTGAAAGTTTCGGCAATGGACAAACCCAAACCGCTTCCTTCCTCCGTTCTGGATTTATCCCCGCGAACGAAGCGTTCCAAAACCTCATCTTCGTTAAAATGCATTTGGTATGAGGCTGTGTTTTCGATAGTGAAAACGGCTTTTTTGCCTGTAGAGGTCAATAAGATTTTAATAGCCGTATCGGGCATAGTGTACTTTAAGGCGTTGTCTATAAGGTTTTGGAATACCCGGTACATTTTGTTTCCGTCGGCATTTATGCAGAGCGGGCCGGGAGGGTAAGCGGCGCTGATGCGGTGACCGCTGCTTTCGATTTCGTCCTGCATTTCCGCCAGAGTTTGTTTTAGCAGTTCTGCCATGTCGATTTTTTCGGTTTCAAGTCCGATCCCCGTGGAATACTTGGAAAGGTCGAACAAATCGGAAATAATACGTTTTAACCGGTATGCCTTGTTCTTAAGCGCTTTTACATAGCTGAGCGCATCCTCCGAAAGAGATTCATCCCCTTCCAAAAGCTGCACATAACCTATGATTGAAGTCAGCGGCGTGGCGATATCGTGGGTTACATTGCTGATCAGATCCGTCTTGGTCTGACGGAGCAGTTCGGCGTTTTGTTCCGCTATATTAAACCCCGACCCCACTTTCATTATTGTCCAGAGAGCGGTTATTACATAAACAAGGGTTCCGGTGTAAACAGCTGAAAGCGCACCGCCGGACTCAAAAAAGTCGGTAAGCCGATTTTGATTCCATACATATTGAACCAAGGCGGTAATGTTAAAACTTGAAACCAAAAAAACCGCCAGAATCATCTGAACAAAATTTTTATTAAAATATCTAATCCGCTTATACTCGCCGATGATTTTTCTGCCCGCAAAGTGCTCCAAAATGTTAATTCCCGCCATGCAAATGATAAAGCCGATAAGTGCACAGAAAATCATTAACAATCCCAGATTAAAGTCGGCGTAATAGTAGTCGGCAACGGTTACATATATACTCAGTTCATCGCCGGGAGCCCTGAACGCTTCATCCGACATCCTTTGCTTAGCGGGGGTAATTTCTTTTAAATCCGCAACCGTGTTTAAATCCTTTAAAGGCCTTGGAATAAGGTCGTTATCCCGGTAGATTATATCTTCGCCCCGAACAATAAAAAACCTGTATCCCTTATTAAGGTAACGGATTACCCTGCGTGCAACGAGGGCCTGCGTTATTTCATCCTCTTCGGCCGTTCCGCCAAAATCTAATTGTTTTAGCGGTTGCAGTTCCCTGAGAAGATCTTCCGCCTCTGCCGGGAAGGGCTTACAGCCGTAGATTTCTTCAAAACCCTCGTCATGCTCTTCCCCTCTGCCGGAAAAGACCCAGTTGCCCATGTATTCGGTCATGTTGCGGACAAAGGGGGCGGAAAACCGCCTGGGGAACAAATCGGTAACAAAATACTGAGCGTCCTTAAAATTAATAATGCTCTGCAGCAAAACCACTAAGCCGGCAAAGATAAGTAAACTGGCAAAAACGCACAGGGCTATCAGACCGTAATCAACCTTCGATCTTGTAGCCAATACCCCACACCACCTTTAAATACTTGGGGTCACCGGGGTTTATCTCAATTTTTTCCCTCAGGTGACGGATGTGAACCATTACGGTATTCGCTCCGGCAACGGCTTCTTCATTCCACACTTTGTTATAGATATCCTCGGCGGAAAACACCTTGCCCTTATTTTCCATAAGCAGTTCAAGAATATTGTACTCGGTAGCGGTCAGCCTTACCGGCTCGCCGTCAACCGTAACATTTTTAGCCCGCTTGTTTAAACGCAAACCGCCCACAACCGTCCACTCGTCATTGTCGG